>JAJAZG010000190.1 GCA_026785865.1 Pseudanabaena sp. CAN_BIN31 | reverse complement strand
ATGAACCGTAATGGCATGAACCTGATGGAAATTGATGACTTTTCCTGTTGGGTGGGCAAAAATTGGGTAGAGACTTGGCAGGAACCATATCATTCGCTAGCAGTTCAGGCGATCGAAGATGCCAAAAATGGCGATATAGGTCAATTTGAAGGCTTTTATCCAACGGCGAAAGGCACGCCAAAATGGTGGGATGTACTAATTACTGCTGTCCCAGATGCCGACGGCAGCCCACTGCGTTTGATTGCTACCTCGCGAGAAATTACAACCAGTAAGCAAATAGAAGAACGGCTGCGTAAGAGTGATACTCACCTCAAAACTGCTCAACGTATTGTGAAATTGGGCAGTTGGGAGTTTGATCCATATAGTGGCGAAATTATTTGGTCAGATCAGGTATTCCGAATCTTTGGACGCGATCCAATATTAGGCACACCCACCTTTGACGAATTCCAACAAAATCTGCATCCAGATGATCGAGAAAGCAATCAACAAGTGGTGGAAACAGCCATTGCTAATTGTCAATCCTATGAGAATGAAGTTCGATTTTATCGCGGCGATGGCTCATTAGGTTACTTCCAATCACGGGGAGAACCAGTTGTGGATGATGCTGGGGAGTTGGTTTTACTGGTCGGCACCGTTCTTGATATTACCGATCGCAAATTAGCTGAGACTAAACTCATGCAAACCACCACGCAACTGGCTGCCTCTAACCGAGAGCTTGAAGCTTTTGCCTACTCTGTTTCTCACGATCTGCGATCGCCATTACGCGCAATTGATGGCTTTAGCAAAGCCCTACTCGAAGACTATGGCGATAAATTCGATCAAGATGCTCTAGATTACTTTGATCGCATTCGCAGTAATGTCGCTCGCATGGGAAATTTGATTGAAGACCTACTGCGTCTATCTCGTGTATCTCGCTCTGAGATGCAATACAAAAATGTCAACCTCAGTATGTTGGTAAGTGAACAATTCGATGAGTTACAAGCAATAAATCCAGAAAGACAGGTAGAAATTGCGATCGCGCCTAATGTGATTGTCTCAGCAGATATCACCCTGATGCGGGTGATCATCAGTAACTTGATTCAAAACGCTTGGAAATTTACGAGCAATCACGCCACCGCAAGAATTGAATTTGGGGTAATTCCACCTGAAAGTAAATCAGATGAATTTATCTATTTTGTGCGTGATGATGGAGCAGGCTTCAATATGGACTATGCCAATAATCTCTTTGGAGTCTTCCAGCGACTTCATAATACTAACGAATTTGCGGGAACGGGTATTGGGTTAGCCACTGTCCAACGCGCTATCCATCGGCATGACGGCAAAGTTTGGGCAGAAGGCGCGATCGAGCAAGGCGCGACTATTTACTTCACAGTACCTGATTCATAAGCGATGACCTACAGATCTTAAACATTGCGAGCTGAATAATTTAATTCAAATCTAGAAGAGCCGCGTAATCTTATGCAAAAACCAGAAATTCCCGATAATGAAAGCGATCGCCTTGTCGCTCTAGACCGTTATCAAATTCTCGATACCCTGCCAGAGCAAGAATATGACGACTTGACACAACTAGCTGCCGATATTTGTGGTACGCCGATCGCCTTGATATCGCTAGTCGATCGCGATCGGCAATGGTTTAAATCGCGGGTGGGGCTTGAGGCAACGGAGACACCGAGAGATATTTCCTTTTGCGCTCATGCAGTGGCAGCTAATGAGATTTTAAATGTACCAGATGCTACTCAAGATCCTCGTTTTGACGATAATCCATTAGTGATAAATGACCCTAATATTCGTTTTTATGCTGGTGTGCCTTTAAAGACTCCTGATAATTTTACCTTGGGGACTTTGTGCGTCATTGATCGCCAACCTCGTGACTTGACTCCGCTCCAGATCCAACAACTCGAAGCCTTAAGCCGTCTGGTCATCAACCAGTTGGAGTTGCGACTCAATAATCAATCATTGCGTTTACTGGCTTCTGTGGTTGAGACATCTAATGATGCAATTATTACGAGAAACCTAGATAGAATCATTACCAGTTGGAATCCTGCTGCTGAGAGGATATTTGGCTATAGGCAAGCAGAAATAATCGGGCAACCAATCTCTATACTTTATCCGCCCGAACGTCTGGCAGAAGAGCAACTGCTTATCGATCGCATAGATCGGTTGGAAAAGGTAGAGGATTTTGAAACTATCCGCCTTTGTAAAGATGGTACTCAGAAACATGTCTCTGTGACCATTTCTCCCTTAATGAACTCATCTGGAAATGTTGTTGGCGCTTCCAATATCGTTCGAGATATCAGCGATCGCAAGCAAGCTGAAATTAGACTCCGCGAGAGTGAAGAGTTTAATCGCAGCACTTTTGAAAATAACGCCGACTGTCTCAAAATTTTAGACGTTGACGGCAAATTAATGATGATGAACCGTAATGGCATGAACCTGATGGAAATCGATGACTTTTCCGATTGGGTGGGCAAAAATTGGGTGGAGACTTGGCAGGAACCATATCATTCGCTAGCAGTTCAGGCGATCAAAGATGCCAAAAATGGCGATATAGGTCAATTTGAAGGCTTTTGTACAACGGCGAAAGGCACGCCAAAATGGTGGGATGTCCTAGTTACTGCTGTCCCAGATGCCGACGGCAGCCCACTGCGCTTGATTGCTACCTCGCGAGACATCACAGCCAGTAAGCAAATCGAAGAACGGCTGAATAAGAGCGATGCTCACCTCAAAACTGCTCAGCGTATTAGCAAGTTAGGGAGTTGGGAGTTTGATCCATACAGTGAAAAAGTTACTTGGTCAGACGAGGCAGCTCAAATCTTTGGACACGATCCAACCTTAGCCCCACCCACCCTTGACGAATTCAAACAATATATACATCCAGATGATCGCGATCGTGATCAGCAATTGGCGGAAACATCCATTGCCAATTGCCAACCCTATGAAAATGAAGTTCGATTTTATCGCAGCGATGGCTCATTAGGTTACTTCCAAACAAGGGGAGAACCAATTGTGGATGATGCAGGGCAGTTGACACTACTGATCGGAACCCTCCTTGATATTACCGATCGCAAATTAGCTGAGACTAAACTCATGCAAACCACCACACAACTGGCTGCCTCTAACCGAGAGCTTGAAGCTTTTGCCTACTCTGTTTCTCACGATCTGCGATCGCCATTACGCGCAATTGATGGCTTTAGCAAAGCCTTACTCGAAGACTATGGCGATAAATTCGATCAAGAGGCCCTAGATTACTTCGATCGCATTCGTCGTAATGTCGCTCGCATGGGGAATTTGATTGAAGACCTACTGCGTCTATCTCGTGTATCTCGCTCTGAGATGCAATATAATAATGTCAACCTCAGTATGTTGGTACGAGAACAGTTCGATGAACTGCAAATAATATCCCCAGAAAGACAGGTGGAAATTGCGATCGCTCCAAATATTTGTGTCTTAGCCGACCTTACGCTGATGCGAGTCGTGATTAGCAACTTAATTCAAAATGCTTGGAAATTTACCAGTCACCATCCCACGGCTCGGATTGAATTTGGTGTGATTTCCTCAGAAAATCAACAAGACGATCAATTGACTTATTTTGTCCGCGATGATGGCGCAGGTTTTGACATAAACTATTCCAAGATGCTCTTTGGAGTTTTTCAACGCCTACACAATACCAATGAATTCACAGGGACTGGTATTGGGCTTGCCACCGTGCAACGCGCAATTCATCGACATGGTGGTCGAGTCTGGGCTGAAGGAGCCGTCGAGCAAGGCGCAACTATTTACTTTACAGTGCCGAATGCATCGTCACAGGAGATTACATGATGACTTCTTTACGCCCAATTATCTTGGTAGAAGATAACCCTGACGACGAAAGATTGACGATTCGAGCTTTACGCCGTGGCAATATTGTTAATGAAATTCTGGTGGCGCGAAATGGAGAAGAAGCCCTAGAAATGGTGTTAAACGCTAACCCATTGCCAAGTGTCGTATTACTAGATCTCAAGCTCCCGAAAGTGGAAGGACTAGAAGTATTACGGCAGATTCGCGCCAATGAGCGCACCCACAAGCTACCTGTAGTCGTGCTTACATCTTCCAGTGAAGAGGGTGATATTATTGGTAGTTATGACTTGGGAGCAAATAGCTATGTGCGAAAGCCTGTCGAAACTGATAAGTTTACGGAGGCAATCCGACAACTAGGAATGTATTGGGCGGTCATCAATGAATTACCTGAGGTTCGCAAACCATGATTGACACCTTAAAAGTTTTAAACATTGAAGATTCAGAAGACGACTCACTTTTCGTCCTGCGCGAACTGCGTCGCGGTGGCTTTAATGTTGTTTTGGAAAGAGTAGAAACAGAGGCGGAACTTCGCAGCGCATTAGCTAGCCAAACTTGGGATGTGATCATTTCTGATTATCACTTACCTAAATTTGATGCATCCGCAGCCCTCCAAATCGTTCGACAAATAGGCTCTGATATCCCTTTTGTCGTAGTTTCTGGCACAATCGGCGAGAGTTCGGCTGTAGAACTGATGAAAGCAGGTGCTAATGACTACCTAATGAAAGGAAACTTGGCTCGACTGCCCGAAGCAGTCCGCCGAGAGATTCGGGAAGTCCAAATCCGCTCAGAGCGCCAAAGCACTAAGGTTGAATTAGATCGCGCTAAAGAACGATCGCAACTCGCTATAGAAGGTGTAGGGATCGGACTATGGGATTGGTCAGTTCAGACAGGATCTTTAACTATCAATGAGTGGTGGGTAAAAATAATTGGTTATACCATTGAAGAGTTAGAACCGATCAGTATTGAAACTTGGCAACAAAATATCCATCCAGACGATTTACAGATCGCCAATTTAGCGCTGGAAAGAAACTTTCTCCAAGAAATTAATAGCTATGAATGCGAACTGCGGATACGCCATAAATCTGGTAATTGGGTTTGGATATTGGACAAAGGAAGTGTTGTTGAATGGGATGAATCGGCTAAACCGATACGAATGATCGGTACACATATAGACATTACCGATCGCAAACAAGCCGAACTGCGAGTAGAGATGCAAAACTCGATCTTGGAGCGCATCGCAAAAGCAGAACCTCTAGTAGATATTCTTGACGCTCTAGTGAGTGCCATAGAATCGCAAATTGAAGGAGCAATGTGTTCAATTTTACTTTGCAGCGAGGGTAAGTTATATTATGGTTCGGCTCCTAATTTACCTGAGTCCTATAATCGCGCCCTCGAAGGGCTTTCTATTGGCGAAGGTGTTGGCTCCTGTGGAACAGCAGCCTTTCTGAAAGAACCTGTCGTTGTTTCTGATATTGCCACCGACCCGCTTTGGCAAGATTTTAAGGAATTAGCCTTGGCTTGTGACTTGCGAGCATGTTGGTCATATGCTGCGATCGCTAGTAATGGTCTAGTTGTCGCCACCATTGCTGTTTATCACCATAATATCCACGTTCCACAGCCGCAGGAGCTAGAAGTAGCCGCCCTCGCCGCCAATATCGTCAAAATTGCGATCGAGCGTGAACAATCTACTCAAGCCCTAGAACAGGTAAATCGAGAACTAGAAGATCGCGTGCAAAGCCGCACTGAGGCGTTACAGCGAAGTGAATCTCATCTGCAAGAAGCGCAACAAATCGCTCATCTTGGCAGTTGGGAAATAGATGTGATCACCAAAAAAATTACTTGGTCAGAAGAGATCTTCAACATTTTTGCGCTCGACCCTAATTGTCCAGAACCAACATACGAAGAGTTCTTTCAATATTTTGCATTCCATGATCGAGATTGCCTGAGATTGTTGAGTAAACATGCAATTCAGCAACGAGAACCCTTTGCAGTCGATGCCCAGATTATTCGCGCTGACGGTTCCGATGGCTATATTTTTATCAAAGCCGAAGCGATCTGGGATGCCGTCGATCAGGTAACGCGATTTTTTGGTATTGCCATGGATATTAGCGATCGCTTTACTATGCAACGAGCTTTACAGCGTAGTGAAGAACGCGCTCGCGCCACACTCTTAGCTTTGCCAGATATCGTTTTTCGAGTTAATCGCGAAGGTAAATATGTAGATTTCATGACATCGCCCAAGGGTGCAAATCTAGTTGAGTCGCACAAATTGATTGGCAAAAGTATATATGAAACTTTCCCCTTGGACATTAACCACGGAGAAATTAAAGCTGCGGCTCTACAGAAAACTCTTGCCACGCAGACTTTACAGAGCTATGAACAGCAGGTTTTGATTGATGGTACTATCCATTATGAAGAAGTGCGCGTTGCTCCATGTGGGAATGATGAAGTAGTCTTTTTTATTCGAGATATTAGCGATCGCAAACGAGCCGAGGAGCAACTACAACAGACCAATCAAGAGTTAGCCCGCGCTACTCGCCTCAAGGACGAGTTTTTAGCCAACATGAGTCACGAGCTTCGCACGCCTCTCAATGCAATTTTGGGGATGACCGAAGGTTTGCAAGAACAAGTGTTCGGTACTATTAGCGATCAACAACTCAAAGCATTACAAACTGTTGAATCTAGTGGAACCCATCTATTAGAACTAATCAATGACATTCTTGACGTTTCCAAAATTGCCTCTGGACAAATTACACTTGATTATGCACCTACTTCCATAACTCATCTTTGTCAGTCGAGTCTGACTTTTATCAAGCAGCAAGCACACCAAAAGCGTATCCAAATCCACCCCAAACTCCAGCAAAATTTACCAGAGCTATTCGTCGATGAACGCCGTATCCGTCAGGTATTGATTAATCTGCTCAATAATGCTGTCAAATTTACACCAGAGGGAGGCAGTATTACTCTAGAAGTTGGTCGTCATAAGCGGCTCGACAGTCATGCAGAAGAAAGTAATGTAGACCTAAAGGAATTCTTAGAAATCAAAGTGATTGATACAGGCATTGGTATTACCGCAGAAGATATCCAGAAACTATTTAAGCCTTTTATCCAAATCGATAGCGCGTTAAATCGTCAATATGATGGCACAGGTTTGGGGCTTGCCTTAGTGAAGCAGATCGTTGAACTTCATGGTGGTCAAGTGGGACTAACCAGCGAACTAGGTGTGGGTAGTTGCTTCTCGATCTCGTTACCCTATGCTCCTAACACGGCGCTTTTCCCTGAAACGATCTCAAGTAATCAGCCAGATGTAACCTTACCAATAGAAGCCCCAAACACAATTGAATCACAATCCCCCTTGATCTTGATTGCCGAAGATAATGAAGCTAACATCATGACAATTTCCAGCTATCTAGTGGCAAAAGGCTATCGCATTATATTGGCAAATAACGGTCAAGAAGCGATCGCCATGGCAATGTCGGCGCAACCTGATTTAATCCTGATGGACATACAAATGCCGATTATGGATGGACTAGAAGCCACTAGAAAAATCCGCCAGATTCCCAGCTTAGTTAATGT
>JAJAZG010000189.1 GCA_026785865.1 Pseudanabaena sp. CAN_BIN31 | reverse complement strand
GGCTTAAGGAGCGATAATAATTCCTCCAGTCCTTCACCATATGTGGGAGTACAAATTTGTTGGGCATAAGTTGGAGACACAGTATTAACGCGATCGGCATACTTAATTCCTGCTGCCATCGTGTTATGGGCATCCATATACCAAGGAGTCCAAGTGATTCCTTCTAAAAACCAGCGCCAAGGTCCTTGATAAGCCAGATTATGAATCGTGAATACTGTGCCAATGTCGGAGACTTGGTGCATCCACACAGGGATCATGCCTGTATGCCAATCATGGCAGTGAATGACATTAGGTTTCCAATAGTTCCATGAAAATTCGGCAACGGCGTTAGCAAACATCGTAAACCGCCAATCTTCATCTTCACCACCATAAATGCGGGCGGGAATAAACGATCCATGCCCCACTAAGTACAAAGGAACATCCGTACCAGGTAATACGGTCTCAAAAATATCAAATTCCTGAAACATGGCATAGCCTTTCCAGATCCATGTCGGATTTTCCTTCAATTTATCTGGAATCACGCCATAGTAAGGCATGATGATCCGCACATCATGTCCCATCTTTTTAAGGATTGGGGGGAGTGCGCCCACTACGTCTGCCATGCCGCCAACTTTGGCTAGAGGAGCAGCTTCAGCCGCCGCAAATAGAATTTTCATTCGTTGATCGCTACTCGTATTTCAGGATATCTAATTATTTTCAGGCCTAGCGCGATCGCAATATCAGCAATTTTTGATTGGCTTTACAAAATGTCGATCTCAAAATAAAAGAACTCGCTAAGCGAGTTCTTTTATTTTGGTTAAGGTTCTGAATTTGTTGATTCACTCTCATTATTGTCATTTGGAAGCTCTAAGCAATAACCCGCACCATACACCGTCTTAATATATTTAGGATGACGGGGATCGGGTTCAAGCTTGGTGCGTAAATGGCGAATATGCACCCGAATGGTTTCAATATCATCATCAGGTTCATATCCCCAAACTTCTTTGAGAATTTCGCTAGGCGATACGGTCTGACCATGACGTTGCAAGAGGCAATGCAATAACTCAAATTCTAAATGAGTTAACTTGACGGTCTTATCAAACCAAATCGCCTCAAAACGCTCAGGCACAAGGATTAAGGAGCCAAAAATTAATATTTCGCCATGCTTAGCGGTATCAATAGTCCGATTGGTGCGACGTAGTAAACCTCGAATTCGCGCTAGCAGCTCGTCAAGCTCGAAGGGTTTGGTCAGATAGTCGTCAGCGCCTGCATTAAAGCCTCCAACCTTATCTTGGGTTTGCCCCATCGCCGTGACCATCATCACAGGAATTTCTTTAGTTCGCTCATCGCGGCGCAATCTTTGGCAAACCGTAAACCCGTCAACCCTT
Organism: Pseudanabaena sp. CAN_BIN31; assembly: GCA_026785865.1. Taxonomy (GTDB): domain Bacteria; phylum Cyanobacteriota; class Cyanobacteriia; order Pseudanabaenales; family Pseudanabaenaceae; genus Pseudanabaena. The sequence continues at coordinate 7,641 of JAJAZG010000189.1, read as the reverse complement.
GGCATCATCAAGTCAAGGATGATCAAATCGGGAATTAACTGAATGGCAAGGGCTTGCCCTTTAATGCCATCACTCGCTTGAATGACTTGATATCCAGCATTTTCGAGGTTTAGCGTAACCATTTCAGAGATTATGGGATCGTCATCGATGAGGAGTAGCCTAGGCATCATTGGTCAAAATTCTGTTTAGTAGGATTGGATCAGGATTTGTTAAATAATATATCAATATGATACATAGCAATTAGAAGTGCGATGGATTACCTTCTAATCGGTGGTATTTATGGCGATCGCCATAAATAAAAATAAAAAATTTCTGGCTAAAGGAGTAGTAAGTAGGGCATATAAGGTATCAGCCGCTACTGATCCCATGCTAATTAGTAAAACTATCCAAGTCTGCCTTCAACTATTACAACATTCTCATACAATATATGAAGATATGTAAAAATTGATTTAAAAACTGGTTTATTCGCATGAGCCTTCCAACCACTTCTGTCACCGAACTTTTTGCACCAGTCAAAGATGACTTGCGTACACTCACGGATAATTTGAAGCAGTTGGTTGGGGCAAGACATCCAATTTTGTACGCTGCGGCTGAGCATTTATTTGAAGCAAAGGGCAAAAGTATGCGCCCCGCTTTGGTTTTGCTAGTTTCACGCGCCACGATGAGCGATCGCGATATCACCTCACGCCATCGCCGCCTCGCCGAGATCACCGAGATGATCCATACAGCGAGTTTGGTACATGACGATGTGATCGACTCGGCAGATATACGGCGCGGGATGCCGACGGTAAATAATAGTTTTGGCAATCGGATTGCGGTACTGGCGGGAGACTTCTTGTTTGCCCAAGCATCTTGGTATTTGGCAAATTTAGATGATCTCGAAGTCGTTAAGCTTTTGTCGAAGGTGATTACTGATTTTGCTGAGGGTGAAATTCGGCAGAGCTTGACTGCATTTGACAATGATTTAACCTTGGAAGATTATCTTGAAAAGAGTTTTTATAAAACCGCCTCACTAATGGCGGGTAGTGCGAAGGCGGCGGGAGTGCTTAGCGGGGTCAGTCAAGTACAGGCTGAGCAGCTATTTAATTTCGGCAAACACTTTGGCATCGCGTTTCAAATTATCGATGACATTCTCGATTTCACTAGCTCGACTGAGACTTTGGGTAAACCTGCTGGCTCTGACCTCAAGCAAGGCAATTTAACTGCGCCCGTATTGTTTGCCCTAGAGGAATATCCACAGTTACGCGGTTTGATCGAGCGCGAATTTAGTGAAAATGGCGATCTGGAAAAAGCGCTTGAGCTTGTGCATAGCAGTGAAGGAATTACGCGATCGCGTGAACTTGCAAAAAGCCATATCGCGTCAGCGATGACGGCGCTCGAATGGTTGCCATCTTCTGCGCCAAAACAATCTCTGGTCGGCTTAACTAACTACGTTTTAGATCGCCTGTACTAAACTTGAAAAATCCTTAGCAGCGACATGAGGTGTCGAGATGAGCGTTGTCCTAATAGAAAAAGCTTCTGAGAATCTATCTAAGAATCCATCTGAGCAACTATCTCAGAACCTAATTGAGCAAAATCTCAACACTTGGATAAAAGCTTCTTGGGATGATTTTATCCAAATTGCCGATAATCCTGACTATGCTAAACACAAATTCTATTACTACAACGGAGAAGCAAGAGTTGAACCTATGTCTACTGGCTCGGATCATTCTAATGATCATGCCCTAGTCATAATGGCAGTAGGTATATACTTTTCTGTTAAAGGTTTGGCAATTAATAGTAAAGATAACTGTTCCTATCGCAAGGTTGGCAGTAAAGAAGTCCAACCTGATATTTCATATTACGTTGGCGATCGCGCTCAGTCAATTCCTTGGGGTACTGGCGTTGTTGATCTTGATATTTATTCTGCTCCAGACTTAGCGATCGAGATTGCGAATAGCTCTTGGGCGGATGATGTTGGCAAAAAGCGCTTGATGTATGAAGATTTGGGCGTTAAGGAATATTGGGTAATTGATGTTAAAAATGCTGAGATTTTAGCCTTTGCGATTACTGATGTAGAAGGAGTTAGAGGTAGTTATCGGATTACGCGATCGCAAATCATCATAGGTTTAGAGTTTGCACTTCTAGAAGAAGCTTTACGCTTATCAAGAGAAAATGATCATGGTCAAGTAACGTCATGGTTACTAACTCAGTTACAGAAAGTGGAAAGATAAGTATTGAAGGTTACTTTAAACAATAAATTTTTAGGTGTATAAGAAATGCAAATAACTATTGAAATACCAGATGAAATGATCTTACAGCTAAATCAAACGGGTTCTTCTGTACAGGAGCTACTTACACAATTAATTCAAAAGCATATATATAGTAAAAAAACATTAGCTCAAACTCAAACTTGGCAGCTATGCGGCAGTTTACAAGTTAAGAAAGATCTGAATATACATAATGTAGATTCGATTACTAACTATGCTGAAAATATCGATGACGTTCTTTATGGCAGTCTCTAATGCTAGAAATCCTAGTTGATACATCAGCGCTAATTGCTTTTTTCGTAAGTTCAGAGAAGCATCACCACGCTGTAAAAAATTACTTTGTAATGTATCCTGATGCAAAATGGGTGATTCTATCAACAGTCTTTGACGAAACAGTAACGTGGCTCCGTGTCAAGATATCAATTAGTGCCTCAATCTCAATTGGTCATCTTTTGCGCCAAGAACATCGATATATTGCTTTGTCAGAGGCAGACGATAGTGCTACATGGCAAGCATTTTATCGCTATGATGACAAATTATGGAGTTATACAGATTGCTCTCTTTTAGTCATGTCGCAACGCTTAAACATACCTACTGTGGCTGCCCTAGATGAACATATTCGGCAAATGCGAGGCTTAGGTGTAAATTGCGTACCATAACATCATATTTAATATTTAAATTAAATCAAAAGTAATACTCAATACTTAAATGCTAAAAAGCTTACGTCTAGAAAATTTTAAAAGTTTTAAAAATGCTGAGCTTTCACTTGGAGAGTTAACAGTTTTAGTGGGAACTAATGCTTCAGGTAAGAGCAATATTCGTGATGCTTTTCGGTTTTTACATGGCATTTCACGAGGCTATAGTATTGCTGATATTATTGGTGGCAAATATGAAGATGGTATACAGCAGTGGCAAGGTATAAGAGGTGGCACAAAAGAAATAGCCTATCACGGAGCAAATTCGTTTGCTATTTCTATTTCTTTTTTTGTATATGATGGCGATAAAAAATCCGAACTGCACTACTTTATCCAGTTAGGATTAGATACAACATATAATCCATTTCCGTACATTGAAAAAGAGCTTCTATACCGTGATCAAGAAGAAAATGCTCCTATTTTTAAATCAAGTTTTAATTGGGATCACCCAGTTTATCCCAATTCTAGTCAAATTCATTTCTTTGACTATCTTGGAGACTATACATTAGATATAGAAACTGATGAAGATATTTATGAACATCCTGTTTATGATTATTTAGCTAATCATATTTCTGTACTTGCTCAAGTTGCCAAAGGAGCTAAACCATATGGAGAAGTCGATCGAGAAAACTTTTCTCATTCAGTAGCAAAACGATTCTGCGAAATTGCCTTGAAATCAATTAGTGAAATGAGGTTTTTGGATCTCAGTCCAGATGTGATGAGATTGCCTACATTTGCTGGGCAAAATGTTTTAGGCGATCGCGGTGAAAATCTATCATCAGTCATGCAAGATATTTGTCGTGATGAAAACCGTAAGGCGATTTTATTGGATTGGCTGCAAGCCTTAACGCCAATGGACGCGCAGGATTTTGACTTTCCAGAAGACTTTACGGGAAAGGTTCTACTAAGACTGATTGAAGCAAGTGGACAAAAAACAACGGCTTATAGTGCATCGGATGGAACCTTACGATTTTTAGGATTGCTGGCGGCGCTATTGGGTGAGAAGCGATCGCGTTTTTACTTTTTTGAAGAACCTGAAAATGGTATCCATCCCAATCGCTTGAGCTTACTGCTGCAACTAATGGAGCAAGAAGTTACCAATAGCTCAATGCAAATTGTGATCACCACCCATTCACCGCTTTTGTTAAACTCTCTAAGCCCTGCCAGTCTCGAATATGCCTCTTTGATGTATCGAATAGGCGATCGCGCCGAGTCACGCCTCACCAAAATAATGGATATTCCCAACGCTAGAGAACTTGCTGCTAGTGATGGATTATCTAGCTTACTTGATTCAGGTTGGCTAGAAGATGCGATGTACTTTCTCGAAGATGAAGAGGTGCAGAACGCATGAATATTCTGATTATTTTGGAAGATTTTGTCAATGATGAGAGTATGGTGCTACCGATTGTAAAAGCGATGATGATAGCGATCGGTAAGCCAAAAGCAAGAGTCACAGTTTGTAAAAATCCACGACTTCGAGGTCATGCTGAGGCGCTGAGATGGGAAAAGATTCAAGAAATTTTAGAAAGATATGGAGGTATGACCGATTTATTCTTGGTGTGCATAGATCGCGATGGTAATAAAGATCGACGTGCAAAGCTTGATGGACTTGAAAAGAAAGCACAGGAGTTTTTAGCAGATAAGTACCAAAGCCCAAAAAAATTCCTTGGCGAAAATGCTTGGCAAGAATTAGAAGTATGGGTTTTAGCAGGATGTAATGATCTTCCCAAAAGCTGGAATTGGTCAGAAATTCGGGCTGAGAGCAAATCTAAAAAAGGATATTTCGTCCAATTTGCAGAACAGCGATCGCTATTAACAGCACGTTGTCAGGGCAGAGGAATTCTCGCAGTCGAAGCGGCAAAACGTTACGATCGCATTCGCCAGCGTTGCCCTGAAGACATTAAAAACTTAGAAGAAAATATTCGAGAATGGCTCGCAGGTTCAGGAAATGAAGTCTAAACAAAAAGTTATTGTTGTCGGAGCGGGAATTGGTGGGTTAACCACAGCCGCACTTTTGGCTAAGCGGGGTTATGAAGTAATTGTTTACGATCTTGCCGCGATCGCAGATGGTTGTGCGTCTACTTTTAAACGGCGCGGATTTATTTTTGATGTCGGTGCAACACAAGTAGCAGGATTAGAATCTGGCGGCATTCACGATCGTATTTTTCGCGAACTAGAAATAGAACTTCCCGAAGCCACATATTGCGATCCTGCTTGTGCAGTATTTTTGCCCAATGAGCGCGAACCGATCAATATCTGGCGCGATCGTCTCAAGTGGAAAGCAGAACGCCAAAAACAATTTCCTAATAGCGAACCATTCTGGAATTTTCTGGAAGATTTATTTTGGCGGAGTTGGCGCTTTCAGTCACGCGATCCGATTTTGCCGCCGCGCAATGTTTGGGATGCTTGGCAATTGGTCAAAGCTTTACGAATCGATACTTTAGCAACAGTTCCTTATACTTTCTCGACCGTTGGCGACGCTTTGCGTGGTTTTGGATTAGCAAAGGATCTACGATTACGCACTTTCCTTGATTTGCAATTAAAGCTCTATTCGCAGGTGAACGCGGAAGAGACGGCTTTGCTTTATGCTGCGACGGCTCTGGCGGTTTCTCAAGCACCTTTAGGACTATTTCATCTTAAGGGAAGTATGCAAGTTTTAAGCGATCGCCTAATTGAGAGCATTAAGCGCGATGGCGGAAAAGTTTTAATGCAACATCAGGTCACGGAGATTAAGGAAAAAAGGGGCGTAAAAGTCACAAATTTGCGATCGCAGGAAATCTTTTGGGATGAAGCCGATCATGTCGTTGCAAATGTGACTGTAAACAATTTTGTGCAGCTTTTGGGTGATCAAATTCCGAAAGGCTATGCCAAACGTGTTGCGAATCTCAAACCTGCTTCAGTTGCTTTTGTTGCTTATTTGGCAGTAGATCGCGCTGCGATTCCAGAGAACTGTCCACCGCATTTACAGCTTTTGGAATCTGGGGACAAACCACATTCTCTATTTGTGTCAGTGAGCAAAGAAGGAGACGGACGCGCTCCAGAAGGGAAAGCAACAATTATTGCTTCTGAGTTTACTGATGCATTTGTTTGGTATGGCGGCGAGGATTATCAAGTTCTCAAAAAACGATTTACAGAACGGGCGATCGCGCAATTAAGTGAATATTTCCTTCTCAATGAGCAAACAATTATTCATGTCGAAGCTGCCACGCCGCAAACTTTTGCCAGATATACAGGACGCGATCGCGGTATCGTTGGCGGCGTAGGAATGCGCGTTTCCACCTTTGCCCCGTTTGGTTTTGCCAATCGCACTCCACTCAAAAATATCTGGCTAGTCGGTGACTCAACACATCCGGGGGAAGGAACCGCAGGGGTTAGCTATTCTGCGATGACTGTGGTAAGACAGATTGAGCAAAGCCATTAGCCGCCAAAAAAGCTGTGCGTGCGCTACAGCTTTTTCGGTTTTAGAGACAGTCAGAAAATAATCGATCCTTTATTTACCTTAGAAATCACTGGGATCGCCCACTCCTATAGCAGCGATTTTCTTAAGTAATGGGATCATTTACTTTTTGGTAAACTCTTAGGTGGCAGCGATCGCAAATTCACCACGACATTTTACGCCGCCATCAGCGATCGCTAGTTCATGTAGTGTAAATTCATCGCCGAGTTTGTGTAACAGCATTTCTAATAGAGCGCGAATCTCATCATCGCTATGGACTGCGGGAGGAGTATCTGAGGCGATCGCTTCTAAGAAAATTGGTGACTTCAGGCAACTTTGCAAATCTTCGGGCGCAAGCTCGACATCCATCGTGACGTGGATCGGATCGAGCAAACGCAATGCTTCACCTTTAAGAATTTGGGCGATATTTAGATGGATCGCTTCAGCGCATAGATCAATATTGGTGATGGCTAACCCCTGATATTTTGCCCCCGCACCGATCACATTCGCCTTAGGAATATCGCCGCTTAAAATTTGCCAGCTTTTGCCAGCGATCGCAATTTCGATAGAGTCGATATGCTCGACCTGCGATCGCAACCACAGTTTAATGATAGGAATTAATACAGAACTAACAACAGACATGAATTGCGCCTTTTTGGGGGTAAGCCTTTTTGGGGGTAAGCCTTTTTGGGGGTAAGCCTTTTTGGGGGTAAGCCTTTTTGGGGTGGTGATGGTCAAAACTAATAAGTTGATAACCATCGACATTGCCTCAATAAGTATAAATTCTCATGGCTTTAGAAATATTGGCGCGAAACACCAATATTCCTGAACTCTAAAATGGATGTTGATAGTAGATGTTCAAAACGGTAACTAAAAATATCGAAGAACCTAAGCTTATTGATCCCGATCTCCAGATCGTGCAAGCTTGCTTGCAAGGCGATCCTCATGGTTTTAAAAAACTATATCAACGTCACCATCATAAAGTGCGCTCAACGCTATATCAGCTATGTGGTTCCGATGGTTTAGATGATTTAGTGCAGGATGTATTCCTAAGAGCATGGAAAGGATTACCTAAATTTCGACAATCTTCGCAGTTTTCGACGTGGCTCTATCGTATTGCTTTTAATAGACCTCTTGCAGAACTCAAAACGTGATACAGTTATGGGTTGGCTTGATTTAGGCTTTTCTGCTGTTTGATTGGCTCAATCTACAACTATGACTTGGATATAGCTGAGATTAACCAAACCCGTTACTCTACCAT
>JAJAZG010000188.1 GCA_026785865.1 Pseudanabaena sp. CAN_BIN31 | reverse complement strand
CGCCGAAGTATATGATTGCTGTTCGTTTTTGGTTTCCACTTGGCTTAGACATCGCTTAATCCTCAGTTTCTTGCTTCTAAATTCTATGCTTTCCTGCTTGGCTTTTTCTCAAAGCACCAAATTTTAAACTATGTGTGCCCTAAAGGTTGGACATTTTTACAATTTCCAACTCAGCTAGCGATAAACCAGTAACTTCACAAATTTGGCGATCGTCCATCAAATCCAACATTTTTCGCGCAATATCGATCATTTTTTGTTTCGCTCCCTGTTCGAGTCCTTCTTCACGCCCTTCTTCACGCCCTTGTCTTAAAGCTTTTGTAATCGCACCACGTTGATCTTGAATGAAAATTTCACTCTTTTCTTGATCTTCTAATTCATCAAGATTTAAATTAGCTTGATTTGCTATATAAAATGCTTTCTTAATCTCAGGAATGTTATCCATCACTGCGGGGACATCGGTGAGGCTTCTAGCATTGACCAAGAAGTATAGCCATTTATCAACTATGGTCTCTAATTCTGATAACTGCTTTTTAAATTTCGGCAGTTCCACAAATATGAGTTCGATGTCATAGATTGGATAATCGATCAAAAAGTCTTTTTCTTTTAAAACAAATCTTGAACTGACATTATGTAGTTCAGAGAACATGACGAAATCAGTAATTGTTAGGGTAATCACAGGATTAAGCAGGTTATAGCTTTGTCCAGAAGTTAGCTGTGTTGAGTAGGATTTCGCCGCGTTATACAAAATCCGCTTCTCAAAACCTTCTATATTTAGGACTTGCATTTCGATAATTACGGTACGATATTCCCCTTTTTCCGCATCTTTTATTTTTGCTTTAATATCGAGGTAAGTATCCTTAACACCGCGAATTTTTGGGGCTAGATAAGGATTAAGAATTTCTAAGTCTTGAATAATATTTTTTTCTTCATAGATCAATGAATTTAAAAAGCTAATCAAGATATCTTTGCTATCTTCGGAACCAAAAATCTTTTTGAATGCAAAGTCTATTTTCGGGTTAATGAAGATCATAGGTCTAAATACTGATGCATGGTCTACTCATCCTTAATTTTACCGCAATAAAAAAGCGATCGCATTACAATGCGATCGCTTTTTTATTGCGCTCAATTAATTAGCTAGCAGCTTTAGTTTCAGGATGAGCCGAAACATTTTCTTTAGGTTCACCCTTGATCTTGGTGAGTAAAGAATTCCAACCAAACTTAGTCAGCGCCACAAACCAATTACCTTCTAGCTCACGGAACATCGCCATATTCATATGGAACGAAGCATTCGCTTCATCGACAATCCGCTCGGCTGTAGCAGCATCGACAGGCAAAGTATCTAGAGCTTCACGCTATTGCTTTTTGAATTCGCCAGCATTGCGAATATCATCGAATTCATAGAAAGCAGTACCATCGCCATCTTGCAAACCCATCGCTTCCTTTGCGATTTTCTTCAAGATTTGACCGCCTGACAAGTCGCCCATGTAGCGAGTATAAGCATGAGCAACTAGCAATACAGGATCGTTAGCCGAAATTTCTCGAATACGCGCCAGATACTTCTCACAAGCGGGAGTTGGCTTAAACTCTTCGCGCCAATTAGTGCCGAAGTAAAACAACATATCGAGTTCGAGACTCTTTTCGCGCCATAGTTCGCGGTAATAGAGCTTGCCGAGAACTGGATCGTTTTTGTGAATTTCAAACTCAGCCTCGATCGCCTTATAAACAAAATAAAGGTTGCCAACCAGTCGGCTATAGGATGTTTTGTCAACCACGCCCTTTAAAAAGCATTTAATAAAATCCGTACTTTCGGCTGCCGAGTGAGATTTTTGTGTACCTACACGCAAAAGTGTTGCTAGACCTTGACTCATGGATTCTCCTAAATTTTTTAATTAAAAATGTTGCGGTCAGTCATGCTAGGCGGCGCATCGTGCCGCTTAGCATGAATTTTAAATTGGTAATAAAAACAGCAATAAAGGCAGTTATAAAAATATACGCTGGGATAAATTGATCAAGATAATTGCAGACAAGTCAAACAGGTGCGATCGTTGCTGAAGCTTCAAATCGATATCATTTAACATGAGTTTTAATTATATAAGCCAATCCATAGACAAATTTCTAGTCTGTAACAAATTTTCATCTACCACAGCACCGATATAATGTAATCAGCATGTCCTAGTTTGTGTGAGCAAGAAAATTCTTGTAGAGCAAGGGGCTTAAGCCCCTTGCGTGTAAACCACAAATTAGAATTTAGTCAAGCTAGCTTGAAGAGGTAAAACATTTTGGTTTTAAGCGGATACGAATACTTACTGGTATTCACCATTGTTTGTCTCCTAGTTCCCCTAGCAGGGCTAGGACTATCAGCACTATTAAGCCCAAAACAGTCAGGAGCCGCAGGTCGTACTACCTACGAGTCTGGCTGCGAACCCATTGGCGGAGCTTGGATACAGTTTAATATTCGTTATTATATGTTCGCGCTTGCCTTCGTTATTTTTGACGTAGAAACGGTATTTTTGTACCCTTGGGCCGTCGCATTTAGTAAACTAGGACTACTAGCCTTTGTCGAAGCATTAATTTTTATTAGCATTCTCGTATTAGGTCTAGTCTACGCTTGGAGAAAAGGAGCTTTAGAATGGTCATGAAATCTGAAAATGTTGGCTTGGACTTCAGTATCGAAGAACAAACCCAACGCCTCATCAACCCCGCCGCAACCCCACAAGTCACCCAAGACTTATCAAATAATGTCATTTTGACCACTCTCAATGACCTTTACAACTGGTCGAGAATGTCCAGCCTTTGGCCGATGCTCTATGGCACTAGCTGCTGCTTCATTGAGTTTGCGGCGATGATCGGCTCACGCTTTGACTTTGATCGCTTTGGATTATTGCCACGTTCTAGTCCGCGTCAAGCCGATCTCATCATCACAGCTGGAACAGTCGTGATGAAAATGGCTCCCGCACTGGTGCGTCTCTACGAACAGATGCAAGAACCAAAATATGTAATCGCCATGGGCGCTTGCACAATTACGGGTGGGATGTTTAGCACCGATTCTTACACCACAGTTCGCGGCGTTGACAAGCTAATTCCTGTTGATGTGTATATACCTGGATGCCCTCCTCGTCCTGAAGCGATCATGGATGCAATTATCAAATTGCGGAAAAAAATCGGTACGGAAGGATTCAAAGAAAGAGCTAATCTTGATCGCACTCATCGCTATTATGCAATTAAGCATGAGATGAAAGTAGTTAGCCCGATCCTGACAGGGCAGTATCTGGAAATGCCAACGCGGATGGCTCCACCAAAGGAATTGATCGAATCTGGAATTCTATTACCCGCTTTGCAAATGGCTCAGAAGGAGGTAGAAATCCTTGGCAGATAATCAAGAGAACCAAGCAGCATTAGCCACAACAGAAGCAACGCCTCCCATTTCACAATGGCTGACTAGCAATGGTTTTGAGCATGAGTTATTGGGCTTAGATAAACAGGGCGTTCCGATCCTTAAAATTGATCGCCAGTTTTTACTGCCATTTTCGACGGCGCTCTATGCCTATGGCTTTAATTACATGATGTGTCAATGTGGTTATGACACTGGCGCAGGTGACAGTTTGGTGAGTATGTATCATCTCGCTAAGCTCACCGATGAGGGGATTAATAAAAGCGATCGCCTTGAAGAAGTTCGCATCAAAGTATTTCTCCCTCGCACCGATCCACGTTGTCCATCGGTCTACTGGATCTGGAAAACTGCCGATTGGCAAGAGCGCGAAACCTTCGATATGTATGGCATCGTATATGAAGGTCATCCTAATCTCAAGCGGATTCTCATGCCCGAAGACTGGATCGGCTATCCTCTGCGTAAGGATTACGTCACGCCAGACTTTTACGAGTTACAAGACGCATACTAAAAGCAAGAAGCACCCAATGGGTGCTTCTTTGTTTTACTGTGAAGATAAGCTGGCTAAAACTTGTTTGGCGGTTTGAATTTGCTCGTTGCTAAAACCTGCCTCGTTCAGAAAGTTTAGAAATTCAGGGCTGCGATATCTCACGTCAACACCGATCGCCTCGCGAAATGTTTTTTTTGCACTAAGTTGATCGCCTGAAGTCCATTGTGCGATCGCACTAGCCACAAAGGGATGGGGATTATTGGGTTCGAGTTTGATCGCTTTTTGAGCATAGGCGATCGCGAGATCATATTGCTTGAGTCGTTGATAAGCCAAGCTGAGATTGTAATGGGCGATTTCGTTATCGGCTTTGAGCATCGCTGCCCAACTATGCAAAAGGACAGATTGCGGCAGATCGCCGCGCACTAGGTAAACAATCCCGATCGCATTAAATGCTTGTAGTGATGTTGGCGATCGGTAAATTGCTTCCCAGAGTGATGTAGCCGCATCGTCATCTTTTTTGGCAAGATGCTGCGTCCAGCCGAGAATAATTCTGCCATCAAGATTTTGCGGATCGAGAGCAACTGATTTTTGTAAAGCGGCGATTGATTCTTCAAAGCGCTCTTGTTTGCGATAGGTAAGTCCCATCTGGCGATATTCATCGGCGGCAAATTTATCAGCTTGAGTTGATTTGGGGCTGGGATTAGCAGAGATCGCAGGCGATATTGTCACGATGCTCGCAAGCATTGACAGCAGATTCAAACAACCTAAGATTTTAAGCGATCGTTTCAAAACAAGTTTCCTATGAGCTATACAAAAAAGCTCGCATTGCGAGCTTTTTTGTATTTTATGTCGATATGCTCGTGAAGCAAGCTTTTTCTACTTTATTTACTTGCCGTGAGTTGTCGATAGGCTCTTGAAACTAGTTTGTCATTTACAAATGTGGCATTCATGCTCAAGTCTGGACTTGACCAACTAATGATCACGGCGCGATCGCCAAATTTGCGATCAATTCCCAATGGCTTACCCTCAGCACCCAAGATGCTGGCTACTTGGTCATAACGCATCCCCTGACCTAGACAGACATAGTTCTTCAGAGATATAGCAGGATTGCCACAACGATATTGAGCGCTAGTCATGTTGCTATCGTGATGTTGTTTTGGTAGAAGTGCCAAGTTAAATGTTGGTCCAGATAGCGACTCAATCAGCCATAAAGCTGCAATTATCATCACGCCTACAATTAGTAAATCTTCAATTATCGATCTGACTAAATTGCGATGGTGGCGACGTTTGATTTGTTGAGATTTTTCCTTTGTCCAAGCTTCCCAAGGGAAAGTGTCAACCCACTGGATTGTGTCATTAAACTTGGCAATCGCATTAATTCGCACTGCATCTAATGCACCTTTAGGATCGCGAATCGCAATGCGGCTGACGGTTTGCGCTGCTTGGATTGTTTTGGGATCGACTAACCAGCCGCGCAAACGGTGAACTAGATTTCTAGCTTTTGATTTGCTTAGAGAACTCTCTTTGGTATTCCGAACAGGCGATCGCTTAGCGGTATCACGATCAATCGCATTTTGAGGCAAAGGCGTAGGAGCCTCGATCAAAGGAATGTCTCGTCCCTGTACTAAGAATGGTGTAGCTTCCCCAATTACATAAAATTCCCATTCGATGCGCCGCACTCCAATCAATTGCAGACGATTAAAATAGCGATCAATAGTTTGAGTAAATTCATTGAGACGATCGCGATTGACCGCAGAAGTAATCAGCGTAAAAGCAATGGATAGAACCTGCTGCTCAAACTTAAATTCAGTTTGTTCAGCTGCTACTAGATCCATATAGTCGGAAGCAAGACTAATTAAAACATGCTGTAGTTTCTGCCAAGCCTGTCTATCTTCAAGATTTAATCGCACTGCTTTCATGATTTATCCTCACCTTAGACCTAACTGGGTCTCAATGTCTTTGGCAACTTTTTGAGTATGTAGTTGCTCTGTTCCTAACAAGCAGGATGTTACCCAAAACCATAGTTTTTTTAACATGCTTTGAAAATAGCAAGGCATAGCTGTCGCCACTTGTATTAAGACAAACCAAAACACAAGAAATAGATGCGACGCGGAGCGCCGCATCTATTTCTTGTGTTTTATGTCCTGCCATAGCTTTTTGGTTTTCTACTTAGCTCTACGACGATCGCGATACACTTGATAAATTACTATCAATTAGCAAAAACTAGTCGAGTTTTATGTCAGAAGTTATTCTTTTTAATACTTTTTTTTGGGCTGCCATTGTCCTGCTGGCGATCGCGACCAGCGGCATTGGCTATCTTACTTATCTGGAATGGCAAGATCGTCGCCGTCGTGGGGGGAAAAGTTAAACCACTCGTACATGCGATCGCATTTCCAAGGTGTATGCCAAGCTAAACCGAGATTGATCGTTTCCATAAAACTTTCAGGTAAATCATGATCATTAATCGCCACGCAAAATTTAAAGGTCGCGACCTGTTCCCATTGTTTTAGATGTTTGAACACCCGCGCGATCGCCTGATGATAGGGGTGATTTGGCTGTTCGTACCAGTCATCAGAAATTTCGTTGGAGCGATCAAAACCTAAATGCACGATCGAGAGCTTATTAGGCGAATTTTGTTTCGATAGGGCGGGATCTTGCGTATCAGCATTGGCAAATAAACTCGCGAAAGCAGTAGATGTCTCTTCTTGCAGCAGTAGATCGTTAGCAGCAGCAACTTCTCTCAGTTGATCAAGCCAATCTGGAGACTTATAATCTGGCGACTTATAATCTGTCCAGCGAATACCAAGTGTCACTAACTTAGTCTGCAAGAGCAAATGTCCGAGCTTTTCCGCCTTAGTTTCCAGATAACGAGAGTTATATTCATTGGTTTCGATTAGTAGAGGCAAACGTCCAACTACCTCAATACCAAAGCCCTTAAGCCCCGCCAGTTTACGCGGATTATTCGTAATCAAGCGCATTTTTTTAATGCCAAGATCGTGCAGAATTTGCGCCCCAATTCCGTAGGTACGCAGATCTGCGCCAAATCCGAGCTTTTCGTTAGCTTCGACCGTATCTAAGCCGCCATCTTGCAAGTTATAAGCCTTAATCTTATTAATTAAGCCAATACCGCGCCCTTCTTGGCGTAAGTAAACGACTACACCCCAGTTGGCAAACCCGATCATTTTTAAGGCGCTTTGCAACTGTCCCCGACAATCACAACGCAGTGATCCTAGGGCATCACCCGTCAAACATTCAGAATGTACACGCACTAAAACTTCTTTGTCGGCAAAGTCTTGTAAATCGCCTTTAACGATCGCCAGATGTTCTGTGTTATCGATTTTATTGCGATAGGCATAAACCTTAAAATCACCAAATAATGATGGCAAGTTAGCGATCGCCTCTCGTTGCACAAAGCGATCGTGAGCGAGTCGATAGCTAATCAGATCGGCGATGCTGATTAGCTTCAGATTATGTAACTTAGCATATTCAATCAGTTCAGGCAGTCTCGCCATCGAGCCATTATCATTTTGGATCTCGCAAATCACCCCTGCGGGATATAGCCCCGACATTTGCGCCAAATCTACCGCCGCCTCAGTATGCCCTGCTCGTTTGAGTACACCGCCATCCTTTGCTCTGAGCGGAAAAATATGGCCAGGACGACATAGATCGTCAGGGGCTGTATTCGGGTTAATCGCCGCTTGGATTGTGCGCGATCGATCTTCTGCCGAGATTCCTGTTGATGTCCCTTCCACCGCATCAATACTGACAGTGAAAGCGGTTTGTTGGCTGTCGGTGTTGCGCTCGACCATCAGTGGCAAATCAAGATGATCGAGGCGATCGCCTGTCATCGCCAGACAGATCAGACCCCGCGCCTTCACCGCCATAAAATTCACCATTTCAGGCGTAGCAAACTGAGCCGCACCAATCAAATCGCCTTCGTTTTCACGGTTTTCATCATCGACAACGACAATGAGACGACCAGATTTGAGATCGTTAAGGGCATCGGGAATAGAGTCAAATTGGAACTTAGTCAAGGCTTACTGTATGGCTTCAAGCTGTTTGTATCTATCATATAGCAATGTCTATAGTGGTTTACAGCGCTTTGCCCTGTCATAAAACCCAGAGAAATTTTTGAAAGTGCTGCTTCGCAGCACTTTCAAAAATTTCTCTGTACCCCTTAAAGCCTCAGTAGTTTGTAAAACCTAAGACTTTTATTAAAAAATAGAAAGTAAGTTATTTTATGCTTTTGCATTTATAGGCATATTCAATACATTTAACGTTTGAATTATTTGTAATATAAATTTGATTCAGTCAAAAATTCTAGGTTTGAATATATATTCAAATCAAACAAATCAAACAAATCAAACATTAATTAAAACACACGATATATGACCCTAATTTTATTGCAAAGTTTTAGGAACATTTAGATTCTATATGCAGTCTTGCAGTAATATATACACAAATGTGTATATAGGAGAAAAACTTAAAATGACAAATCAAACTAAACGTTCTAGCACTGCATTGCTTGTTGCAATTAGCTTTATTGGTAGCTCTGCAATACCTTTGATCAGCGTAAATTCTGTCTTTGCTCAGACTACGTTTAATGATGTGCCTACAGGTTATTGGGCGCAAACTTTCATCCAAGAGTTAGCCTCACGAGACATTATCAAAGGCTTTCCTGATGGAGAGTTTCGTCCCAACGATCTTGTGACTAGAGCGCAATTTGCGGCGATGCTGAGCAAAGCTGTAAACAAAGCTCCTATCCGTGGTGGTGTTACTTTTGTTGATGTCGCTTCAAACTATTGGGCAGCAAATGCAATTCAAAAGTCATACACAACTGGTTTCATGGCTGGCTACCCTGGTAATGTTTTTGAACCTGAGCAAAATATTCCTCG
>JAJAZG010000187.1 GCA_026785865.1 Pseudanabaena sp. CAN_BIN31 | reverse complement strand
GCCCCCGAATTAAGACTAGCCCTTGCTTGCCGATAGGCATATCAACTCTAGTTTCCAGATGAACAATTCTAGTTTCGGTGTTGAGTACAGGCTGTCCGTCACCGCCACGAATATTGCGATCGGGGCAGCGCACATGGGTAATCGGTGCAGTTTCGGTCAAGCCATAGCCGCCCAAAATCTCAATACCGATAATTTCATAAAAGTCTTCGAGATGCTCAGCGATCGAGCCGCCGCCACTGACAACATATTTGAGATTTCCACCCGTGGCGGCACGGACTTTTTGGTAAACCAATTTATGTCCAAGTTGGTGAATTGCCCATAGTCCTGCAACTACTAGCGAGGCGAGTAGCTTGTCGCCTAGAGATGGGTGGAGATTTTCGACATTTAAGCCTTGGACGACTCGCTTGGCAACGATATATTTTTGACTAACCCCAAAGAAGAAATTTACCAGACGCTGTTTGCTCGCGGGTTGTTCGCGAAATTGCTTTTGTGCCCCTTCATAGATTGATTCCCAGAGACGCGGCACTGCGACCATGTAGTCAGGTTTCTGCTCTTTGAGATCTTTTTTGATCGAGCGAAGGTTGCTATAAATCTCGGTGCAACCTTGCGAAAAAGCAAAATACTCAAATGTACGTTCGTAAGAGTGCCATGTGGGCAGAATGTTTAATACTTTTTCATTGACATTCAGTTTTAACACTGACTGCGCCGCCTCCACTTCAAACAGGAAATTGCCGTGGGTGAGCATTACGCCCTTAGGTCTGGCGGTTGTGCCTGATGTATAAATTAAGGTCGCAAGAGTATCGCGCTGAATCGGGGGATTACCTAAGTCTTTACTACTACCTTTGGCAAGAATTTGCTGAAAGTTATAGGCTCCTTCGGGCGGCGTTTCATCTGAAAGCAAAATAATTTGCTTGACTTGCCCAGTATGTAATTCGGGTTCTAGCTTTTCGAGTGTAGCCAGATTTTCAACAACGATCGCCACACTATCACTATGCTCAATGATATATAGCAATTCACTGCGATCGGCTTGAGAACTGCGCGTGGCATTGGCTGCCCCGATCGCCAAGATGCCCTGATCCGCAATCAACCAGCGCGGCGAGTTATCGGCTATCAGCGCGACTTTATCGCCAAATTGAATGTCTAGCGATCGCAGCCCTGCCCCGAAAGCATTAATTTGCTCAAAAGTATCTTTATAGGAAACTCTGGTTGGGGGCTTTGCGTGAGGATCGTAAAGGGCGATCGCATCAGGATGAATTTTTGCGCCCTGTTCCCACACTTGCCAAAGGCTAGTTGCGGAAGCGATCGCAAAGCTATCTTTTATTTGCATAATTTTTTTCTAACCTTTTTCTAGCCTTTGATAAAAGCGATCGCATGTTGCCAAATTACAATCTTATGTCCAGAAGCATCCATACAAATACATTGATCGTCTATCCAGATAATCCTGCCGCGTAATTGATCACCTGTGAGCAGTTTGACTTCGACCTCATTTTTGTCACGAATGATGCCATGAATGCGGCGAATGCTTGGCAGAGAGGTATTGAGTACAATTTTGGTTAATGTTGGTGCGCTCATCGTCTTACTTGCGACAGTTTTACGGAATTATCTTACTCTAAAAGTAAAGGCGACACTTCGTGCCGCCTTTACTTTTTTTGCTGAGACATGGTGAATAAAGCCTTTACTAGAATCGAAAGCCTAATCCAGTGTTTACAGAAGTTGCGGTTGTGCCAGGAGAATTGCGATAGGCATTAAGTGCGAAGATCACATTACCGAATATGACGAGATTACTATTAGGCACGGTGTAATCGATACCAGGTTGGATAACCCAACTATTTTGGTTTCCTACTGGCGTGCTATTGGTGGTGTTAGATAATGCTCCACCTGCTCCGATATATAGATCGGTATCAAAATTTAGTGGCACGTCAAAGGAGACGGTTGGTACAACTGCGGTACTATTACCAATCAAAATTTGAGTTCTGATAGATACAGGGAATTCTAGAAATTTATAACGAGCTGAAACTAGACCAGATGTCGTAGCGTTTTCACCTAGACTAGTATTGCCATTCGTTAAGCCAAAGCTAGCACCTACGCCGACGTAGCTACCATAGGCGGGCTGAGCTTGCGCTGAAGGAATGGGCGCGATCGCTGACACGCATCCTAGTGTCGTCAAGCCGAGCAAAATTTTAGTTAGCTTAATTAGATTTTTCACAGATATCACTTCCTTAATATGAGAAACGATTTATTTACTTAATTATTTATTTGGTTTTCGGAGTAACCCCGTCAGTGAGACAGACTATCACAAGTTGGATCGTTTGGCGAAAAAAAATTTGGACTCAAATCGCCATCCTATCCCCAACTGGAGACAATGAAAAATTAGACGTTGCGGCGCTCCGCGCCGCAATGATAATTCTTGGGTTTTACTGTCTAATTTTCTAGGCTCGCTAAGCCAAGATATGTAATTTTTGTGGGTTTGATCGCAAATCGACAAGCTAATACTTTTACGCCTTTAGCGATCGCCTCTTTTAACAGCCTTGCATATTCGGGATCGGCCTGCGCCCCTGCCGCAAAGCGATCGCAATCACCACGATTGATAAAAAATATTAAAGCGGCGGCGGTATCTTCGCTAATCACCGACATCAGTTCGCGGATGTGCTTTTGTCCTCGCGTTGTTACCGTGTCAGGAAATAAAGCCAAGCTTCCCATACACCAAGTTGTATTTTTAACTTCCACATAGCTTCTTTTGCCGCTATCAGCATCAGTCAACAGAAAATCGATACGGCTCTTTTCGTTACCATACGCCACTTCACCTTTAACGATTGTGTATGGTTCTAAATCTGGTAATAAATGGCGATCGAGCATATGACCGATGACGCGATTGGGAAGGCTCGTATTAATCCCAATCCATTGTTCATCTAGATAAATTGCTTCCCAACTATATGCTAACTTACGTTTAGGATTGGAATGATGAGAAACTAAAACTGGGCTTCCGATCTTGCATACACCTGTCATTGCTCCTGTATTGGCACAATGGGCGGTAATCACTTCACCATTATCTAGTTCTATGTCAGCGAAGAAGCGCTTGTATCGGCTGACGAGACGACCTGTGATTAGATCCGTGTAAGTGTGGACTTGTGGCATTTTAAGTTTAATATAGACAGCGCTTTGCGCCGTCTATATTACCATGAGGGAAAATACTATGCGGGTCAATCAATATGAAATCCAAATGGCTATAGCCATTTGGGTCTTAAGGGTTTATTTAGTGCTAAGATGTAGATCTACAGTGTCTGCTCCCAGTCACTGATACTGTTGACACGTTACAAAAATTCTGTCTCTGACTCGTCCAACACCAATTTCAAAAATGGCAAGCCCATTTTTGAAGCTTTAAAATCCCCCCTAATTAATTTTTCTGTAAGGTTTTAGATTGTTAGGAATGTCGCAAAATCCTAAGAATTGGTATGACTATAAATGGCAACGCTAACAGCGACAGACCGATAAAAAAATTTGGAGTTCTATGTCTTCTTCCGTAATTGCGCCCCCTGTAACTAAATCTTCTCATAAATCTGCTGCTCCGATCGCATCAGCAGATGGATTTCTAGCCCTAGGTTTGTCTGAGCAAATTGTCCGCGCTGTCGCTGCTCGTGGTTATACCAAGCCCACACCGATTCAATCGCAAGCGATCCCTGTTGTCCTCTCAGGGCGAGATTTACTGGCAGGCGCTCAAACTGGTACAGGTAAAACCGCAGGATTTACCCTGCCGATTTTGCAGTTGCTATCTAATAAGGTCGTAAAGCGATCGGCAACTGGGAAAATCACAATTCGAGCGTTGATCCTCACGCCTACCCGCGAACTCGCTGCCCAAGTCGAAGAAAGCGTGAAAACTTATGGTAGACACCTGCCCTTAACCTCGATGGTGATCTATGGCGGTGTGAATATTAATCCCCAAATTAATCGCCTTAGAGGTGGTGTCGAGATCTTGGTGGCAACTCCTGGACGGCTCTTAGACCATGTGCAGCAAGGTCGCTTGGATCTATCGAAGGTAGAAATCTTGGTATTAGATGAAGCCGATCGCATGTTAGATATGGGCTTTATCCGTGATATTCGCCGAATTCTTGCCTTGTTACCGAAAGAACGTCAAAACCTGTTGTTTTCGGCAACTTTCTCCAATGAGATTAAATCTTTTGCCAATACCTTGCTCAATCAGCCTGTAATGGTTGAAGTTGCGAGTCAAAATGCTACGGCTGATCTGGTAACTCAACGAATTTATCCTGTTGATCGCGATCGCAAGCGCGAGTTACTAACACATCTGATCAAAACCAATGGTTGGTATCAGGTCTTAGTATTTACGCGCACCAAGCATGGAGCCGATCGCCTAGTCAAGCAACTACATCAAGACGATATTGTGGCGATGGCAATTCATGGTAACAAGAGCCAAGCCGCCCGTACTCGCGCTCTTGGCAACTTTAAAGATGGCAGTTTGCAAGTCCTAGTCGCAACCGATATCGCGGCACGGGGCTTAGATATTAGCGAGTTGCCCCATGTGGTTAACTACGAGCTACCCAATGTGCCAGAAGACTATGTGCATCGGATCGGACGCACAGGACGCGCTGGCTCGTCGGGCGAAGCGATCTCGCTGGTATGTGTGGATGAGCGCAAGTTTCTCTCAGATATTGAGAAGTTAATCAAGCGATCGCTACCTCAAGAAATCATTGATGGTTTCGACCCCGATCCTCATGCCAAGCCTGAGCCAATCCAAGTTGGTAGACAACAAAAGCATCAACCTCGGCGCGGTGGACATAGCGATCGTGGGGCGATCGCCAACCCTTCATCAGCACCAAGTAAATCACCAGCGAAACCACAAAAAAAACAAGATGGCAGGAGCACGCCAAGATCTAACGATCAGCCTGTTAGATCTGAACGCGGAGACTCACATTACAACCGCAATCGCTAATTAAAAAAAAGCGCAACACCCGTATCGTCTTTTGAAAAAACTGAGGCAAGAAATCTAATCTAAGAAATAAGAGTTTCATACAGATCAGCGATCGCTATATCCGAAAATAGCCAACCATCGGGAGCAGTTAAGAATATTTGTGAATCATTTTCTAAAATGAATCGAACCTAATCTCTTCACTCTACCTAAAGCTTCAGCTAAAACCTTGTCAACAGATTCATGAACTGTTTCTGCATCAGTATGACAGATCAATTCTGGAGATATGGGAGCTTCGTATGGATCGCTAAGACCAGTGAAGTTAAGAATTTCTCCCGATCGCGCTTTGGCATATAATCCCTTGACATCACGCTCTTCGCAGACTTCTAATGGAGCATTTATGTATACTTCCACAAAATTATTTGTGGAATGACGAATTTCATCGCGGAGCGATCGATAG
>JAJAZG010000186.1 GCA_026785865.1 Pseudanabaena sp. CAN_BIN31 | reverse complement strand
TCATCAGATCGTCAAATCGTATCGCCCAGAGCCAAACGCATCGCTAAGGATAACGGTATTGACTTAACCAAAATCTCAGGAACTGGTCCTAACGGTCGAGTCACCGCCGATGATGTCGAAGCATTCTTGCAGCCTGCGTCTGCCCCTGTCGCAAAAGTCTCTACACCCGTTACACCTGCGCCCATTGCTAAGGCGATCGCCCCTGTAGCCCTAGGCACAACCCAACCACTAACTACCTTCCAAAAAGCAGTGGTCAACAACATGAACCAGAGCCTCTCAGTGCCTGTGTTCCGCGTTGGTTACACGATCCCCACCGATGCTCTTGATGCCCTTTACAAGCAAGTCAAGACTAAAGGCGTGACCATGACCGCACTGTTAGCTAAGGCAGTGGCTTTGACTTTACAAAAGCATCCTTTGGTTAATGCTAGTTATAGCGATCGCGGCATTGAGTACAAGAGCAATATTAATATTGCCGTAGCAGTAGCGATGGATGACGGCGGGTTGATTACGCCTGTGTTAAAAAATGCCGATCAAACTGACCTATACAGCCTCTCGCGTGATTGGAAAACACTAGTCGAGCGTGCGCGTGCCAAGCAATTGCAGCCCGATGAATACAACTCTGGCACGTTCACCATTTCCAATTTGGGGATGTTTGGAGTTGATCGCTTTGATGCGATTTTGCCTCCTAATACTGGCGCGATTTTGGCGATCGGTAGTTCTAGTCCTCAAGTTGTCGCCACCAAAGATGGTGCGATCAAGGTTAGCAGTCAAATGCAAGTAAACCTCACCGCTGATCACCGTGTAATTTATGGCGCTCACGCGGCACAATTCTTACAAGATTTGGCGAAACTGATTGAAACCAATCCTCAATCTTTGACCTTGTAATCTAGCCTATTGATAGCGATACATATAAATATTAAAAAGTGCCGCGAAGCGGCACTTTTTAATATTTATATAGTTTTGATGACAGAGCAAGGCTCCTGTATTGGTTGTTAAATTAGAATATTGTAAAGCCGTCCTAGAGGGACGTGGTTTTAAACCTAATTTTTTGATAAATCTCATGAGAAGGAAGACATTTATTCTTTGCGATCGCCTACTCCATAGACATCGCGACCTCTGACATTATTGATTGTATTCAGCACCGCCACCGAAGCTGCCATAATATCTTGCTCTTCACCACCAAGATACAAGCGCCCAAAACTACCCACAGCCACAATTTCCAGAATATTAATTGAAGCAGCTTTTTCAGCTTCATTTGCCGCCAGCGCCGCATAAGCCGCAGGCTCAACTTCCATAATGTAAAGAGTCTGTCCCGACAGCAACATTTGCCCACGCCGAAAGCGATTAATCAGTTGGGTTTGGTGCGCGTCCACATTGCGAATAATTTGACTAGATAGCAATCTTGGCTTGATGCGATCTTCTTCAGTTAATCCCAACATTTCCAAAATGGCCCGACCTGCGGCTTTGGTTTCGCCTTGACTGCCTGAATGAATTTCCAATAACCCATATAAGCGCTCAACAATCTGAACACCTGGTCTCACAGAAGTCGCTTTCAGTGCCACATCAGTAATCCGATTAATTTCAATACCAGGCGAGATTTCGATCCAGAGGGAGGTATCACCTGGCAACGGCAAAAATCCTTGGGCGATCGTTCCCATATAAGCAGCATGTTGGCGCTGGAGGTTGTCTAAGTAGACGTAGCTGCGTAAATCGATACCCAAAAATTTTGCTCCCACGAGAATTTTACTGGGCTTTACTAACTTTCTAACCCAAAAATTAGTTAGCCGACCCAAGTTGTAATTTTATCGCAATATAGCTGTCGCCAAGTATGTTAGAACATAAAACCTAAAAAGTAGATGCGGCGCTCTGCGCCGCATCTACTTTTTGGGTTTTGGTTTGTCTTAATACAAGTGGCGAAGCTATAAAATCCAAAATCAATTTTTATTTAAGCCCCAAGCGCTATAAACCAGCTTGAGCTTTGGCTACCACTTGACCATCCTTAAACTCAATGATCGCATTACTACCTTGTAGATTTTTCCAAGAATAAACGCGACCGACACTATTATTTGAGTTGTTTTCGGCAATGACATTACCCGATACTCCCAAAACTTTTTCTACCTGCTCAATCGACATTCCTTTTTGAATACGATTAAACTTTTCTAAGGTGATAATTTGTTCCTCTTCCTGCAAGTTAGGGGTCATCGTTTCCGCCGAAGAGCGATTAGCTTTAGGTGATGTTTGGGACGTAACAGCAGTTGTCTCACTGATCTGACTAGGAATAGTTTTTGTTGAATTCGTTGAACTTTCTCCACTTTTGTCAACAGATGGGCTTGCGGATGATATTGGAGGAATTAGCTCAACCCCGCTCTTGGTAGTAATCGCCCTGACTGATACGCCAATCCCTAATCCTAGCAAGACAATCGATAAGCCTACCAACAATAATTGCCAATAGTTACCGTCAATGGATGACTGGAATTTTTGCGTATTGGCAGCATCAGATCCGATGGTTACATTATCAACAGTGGGTTGCTTATCGAAGTCAGAAGCTAGTGAATTTATTTTTTCGTCATCACTAGTCGGTGAAATTTTCTTAATCGCCTGTTGTAGAACAGAGTGCTTAGAAAGCTGCGGCTCAGGCTCTCTAGTTTCAGTCTCTCCAGTTTCGGGCGATCGCATATCATCCAACTTTGGCTCTAATTCTGGTAATGCTTTTGGCAATGATATTGGCAGATCTAGCATAAATTGCTCCGTCCACAGTAAGCGCTGCTCATGCATTTCTTCATCGTTACGCCAACAGTGAATTCTAAATTTAGCTACTGATTCTATACGCAAATCTTGGAGTTTGCTACGCACTAATGCCAGCAATTTCTCCTTGTCAATGGCAGAATCTGTCCGAATTTGCATGTCTAAAATGCTATCGATAATATCCACATGAATATTAAGTCGCTCAATGTCGAGGGGCTGTAATTCCTGACAAATAATTTCGGCGATCGCCTGTGGATCTCGTTGATGGGCAAATTCGGCAATCAAAAGCATATTTGACTAATCAGTAGTGAGTAATCTTAACCATCTTAATTCCAATAGATTACACTCGCCAACCAAAAGCTGCGATCGGCTAAATTGCGTGAGTGTGTTTTGTGTTTTTTAACACAATAACTTAATGAATTTCGGTCTTGTGCATCACAAATGAGGTAAATCCTGATAGGGTTATTTTTGAAACTGCAACTCGAAATTTTTGTAACCCACAGAATTCATGAAAGTACTGGTAATTGGTGGCGACGGATATTGCGGATGGGCGACAGCTTTACATCTTGCTAATAAAGGGTATGAGGTTGGTGTATTAGATAGTTTAGTGCGCCGACATTGGGACAATGAGTTGGGTGTTGCGACTCTGACACCGATCGCCTCTATTCAAGAGCGCATATATAAATGGCAAGCCGTTTCGGGTCAAAAAATCGACTTGTTCATTGGTGACATCACCAACTACGAATTTTTACAAAAAACATTCCGTTGTTTTGAGCCTGAGGCACTCGTCCATTTTGGAGAACAGCGATCGGCTCCATTCTCAATGATTGATCGCGAACATGCCGTACTCACTCAAGTAAACAACGTAGTCGGTACGCTCAATTTACTCTATGCAATCAAAGAGCATAACCCCGACTGCCATCTAGTTAAACTCGGCACAATGGGCGAGTATGGCACTCCCAACATCGACATTGAAGAAGGCTACATCACCATTGAGCATAATGGGCGTAAAGATACATTGCCCTATCCTAAGCAACCAGGCAGTTTTTATCACCTCAGCAAGGTTCATGACAGCCACAACATTCAGTTTGCTTGTCGGACATGGGGATTACGCGCCACCGATCTCAATCAAGGCGTAGTTTATGGCGTACTCACCGAAGAAACAGGTACGGATGAGTTATTAATTAATCGTCTTGATTACGATGGTGTATTTGGAACAGCCCTAAACCGTTTTTGTATCCAAGCCGCGATCGGACATCCGCTCACCGTCTATGGTACGGGCGGACAAACTCGCAGTTTCCTTGATATTCGCGACACAGTACGCTGTATTGAACTAGCGATCGCCAATCCTGCGGAAGCGGGCAAAATGCGCGTATTCAACCAATTCACCGAGCTTTTCTCGATTAACGAGCTGGCTTTTATGGTGCAGAAAGCTGGTCAAACTCTGGGACTTAAAGTTGAAATCCAAAATATCGATAATCCCCGCGTCGAGCTAGAAGAGCATTATTTCAACGCCAAAAACACTAATCTGCTCGATCTTGGCTTGCAACCTCACTTCCTGTCCGATGCCTTAATTGACTCATTGCTCAACTTTGCCGTCAAATATCACGATCGCATCGACCACAAGCAAATCTTGCCCAAAGTAAAATGGCGCGGCTAAACAAACAAGATAATAGGCGATGCATAGTACCGACTATTATCTTGTGAAGACATGTTTAAGCCCTGCGATAGAAGCTTTAGAATAAAAAAAGAAGTATCTTAGATTACACAACAGAGTAATTGTCAAGCCCTTCTTACCGAACTTATCATGACATCTTGTACAAAAACTTTGCGCGTTTTGGTAGTGGATGACCACGAACTAACCCGATGTACTTTACAACTAGCGCTGTCCTTACAAGCTTATATTGGCACTGTAGAAGTTGCAATCAATGGCAAAGAAGCGATCGCTAAAGTACATAAGCATGAACCCGACGTTGTGGTCATGGATTTACACATGCCCGTGATGGATGGATGGACCGCCTCCAGCGCTATCAAAACAGAATATCCGCACATTAAGATTGTGGCTTACTCAGCAGCAGATGGGGGCAAGTCTCGAGCTATCGCCAATGGAGCAAGCATTGACGCTTTTTGCGATAAAGGAGCTTGTACTCGTAGCTTATTAGAAGCAATTAGAAGTGTTGCTTAAAACCCATAAAAAAGAGACGGCGCAATGCGCCGTCTCTTTTTTATGGGTTTTTTGCTGGATTTTTTATTGGTGATAATAACTTCGCGGCAATAATGCCACCAATAAAACCAAACAAATGCCCTTCCCATGAAATATAAGATCGGGTGGGCAGCACCCCAAAAATTAGTCCACCATAAGTAACGGCGATCGCGATCGAAATGGCGATCGCCACAAAACTACGCTCAAAATAGCCCCGAAATAATAAATAACCAAAATAGCCAAAAATTACCCCACTCGCGCCAATATGCACAGAATTAGGGCTACCAATTAACCAAGTCCCTAAGCCACCAACCAGCGCCGACATAAAAGACACAAAGTAAAAATCCTTGAGGCTCCTCAACATGACTAACCAGCCCAAAACAATAAACGGGACTGTGTTTGACAAAACATGATAAAAACTGCCATGCAGAAATGGAGCAAACAGGATGCCGCGTAGTCCAGTCAAGTTATTCGGTAAAATTCCGAACGCATTGAGCCTACCCTCAAAGATCACCCCATTCAGAATGAAGACAATCCAAAAAATGGATACCACAGTCGCCAAGAGCTTAACTTGGGTTTTCAGTTCCCCACCGATTGTTTGCATCTTTTGCTTCACAAGTTTGCACCAGACTTAAAATACTTATAGCTTAGCGCAACTGAATTATATAGCGATCGCCACCTGTGTTAAACCCAAAAGATGGAAAGCGGCGCGGAGCAACGCTTTCCATCTTTTGGGCTTGTATCCTAACGTACTTGGCGATCGCTATAAAAATAAGTTGCTCACAATGGCAATTTTCAATAGCATCAACAAGGGGCTTAAGCCCCTTGCCTGTTCAAGTCGCTTCTGCAAGCTGCCTAAAGTTTTTCGATAATCCGAATATTGACATACTGTTCATTTTTAATCTTTTCCTTCACCCGTTTTTCAACCTCTTTTTCTCTCTTTTCCTCAGAATCATTCAAGAACTGCGCGAACCATGAGCAAACAATAACAGCCGTAATTCCTAAAATTTCCATATTAATTTTATCTGGATTTATGGAAATGTATATTACCTTAACTACATTTTGTTCGTCAAGTATTTATTTAACTATAAAAAATATCAGAATTTAATACTTGACAATCAGGAATAGTTTATAATTTCTTGAGTCTCAGAGCAACACTACTGAGCATTGGTAGAATTTTGATACTTTGATTACATTTTATTTTTAAAGACAAGCATTTTGTATGTTATGTTGATACATGGCACAAGAGTGTCGTATTAATTTGATTGATCGCAGGTAGCACCTAATCAATAGCTCCAATTTAAGCTAATAAGTAGCGAACAAGTTTTTTAAACAAGTTTTTTGTAGCGGCTGCTCTAGTCACCTGCTGAAGATTTCATAGCGTAGAGGTTTTCTATTATCATGTCCATTCGCCTTTATGTTGGCAACTTGCCAGCAGAATTAGATCGCCAAGCTCTAGAAAAAATTTTCAATGAATCAGGTGATTCAGTATCATTGAAAGTTATAACTGATCGCAAAACAGGCAAATGCCGTGGTTTTGGCTTTGTGACTGTCGGCTCTGATGAAGTTGCTGATATCGTCATTGAGAAGTTCAATGGTTATGACTTTAATGGCGCTGTATTGAAGCTAGAAAAAGCTTTGCCTCGTACCAAGGGCAAAGCCGAAGACGGCTCTGATTTGGAAGAAGGTTCTGAAGAATCCTCACATTCTGAGAACGATTCTCCAGTGACTATTACAGTTCCTGCCCCAGTTAAAGCCGCCGCAAAACGCAAGAAACGCAGCAATAACAACAAAAAAACTACTGGAAGTGTATCTAGTTCTAGTAGCTCCTCTGAATCCCATCAACCCGACCCACGCTGGGCAAACGATTTGGAACGCCTGAAGCAGCTTTTAGAAGCTCAGGGTGCAGCTAAGTAAATCCCATAAAAAAGCCTCGCATCGCGAGGCTTTTTTATTTGTCTAGACTGGTTGTTTGGGATAGTAAGGACGTTCGTCTGTTAATGGGGGACGCAACCAAAATCTGAGTGTATAAAATATTAATTCTTTAACTTCTGTCCATGCACGTTCAGAATTCACAAAAGATTCGGCACTAAAAAGAAAATACTGCGGCTTGAGTCTAAACTCTTTGCCAATCGGCCAAGGGCATTGTTGACTAAGATTGCTATGGCGATCGGAAGGATAGCTAGCAGTTGTTAGAGAAGTATTGAGATCTTGATTTCTAAAAGACAAAAAGGCGCGAGTTGCTTCAACTGGGGAAGCTATCAATAAGATTCTTCTGCTATTCCTAGGATCCTCTCTTAGTAATTTGTTTTTTTCTAAAGATTTAATGAGTTTGCTAATTTCATCGCCACTACCGCGCAGTGTCAATCCTGATGGCTCAATAATCACAAAAGGGCGAATATTGGTTGAATTTGGAAAGCTAGTTAAGGCTCCACACATTTCATCGGCTTCGGTTAGCTCGACTGGAGCGATCGGTTCGCTAGGGCTGGCTCGATTGGTGAAATATCCCTCGTAGCGCGGGTCATAACGTAAGCCAATGTCAATTACTCCCGCCCGACTCGCGATCGCATCTCTGACATTTTCTTTGGTACGACTTGGCGGAGATTCTGCTGGAGTGAGGCAAGGATATCCTTTTGTGGATGGGTAAGATGTGCGTTTACCACCACTTAAGACGATATAAGGTTTTTTTTGTAGATCGGCAGCGTTCCATAATCTAATTGCTTCTTGGAGACGCGGTTCGTAGGGAGGATTTTCAGCAAGGACGACGATCAGATCGTAGATTCCTAGTTTAAATTCAGTTAGTTCTTGTGGTGTCAAATCGCGAACTGGGCGGCGAAAAGACTGCTCGATCGCCTTAGCACCTTGTTGTTCTAAATAACAGGTAAATAGCTCTGAGGTGGCGTTGTTAGTCGCGATCGCAAAGATTAGTAAAACTATTAATA
>JAJAZG010000185.1 GCA_026785865.1 Pseudanabaena sp. CAN_BIN31 | reverse complement strand
CAAAACTGTGATCTAAACCATTCAACATTCGGCGTCCGCTTCTTATTTGTATAAGAGAAAGTAATTGATATTATTAAAGTTTTATTATAATTGTTGCGCCAGGCTAACCAATTCTCACGGTACAGAGAAATTTTTGAAAGTGCCGCTTCGCGGCACTCTCAAAAATTTCTCTGGGTTTTATGACAGCGCAAAGCGCTGTAAATTTAAACTGGTCACTTTAACGAGTGTTTTAAAAAGTTCCTGCGTTGGGCATCAGCACGAAATCATTGATAACCGCATCGGCAGGAAGATTTACTAAGGTCATGATTGACTCAGCAACAGTGGCAGGACGAAGCATGGCGGAACGATTAAAACTTGGTGGCACTTTGTCGCCAAGGGTATCCCATAGTGGGGTATCGACAGAGCCAGGGCAGATTGACATGATTTTGATGCCATGGGGTTGCTCTTCGGCAGCGATCGCTTGAGTTAGTCCCAATAGCGCAAATTTACTGGCACAATATGCGCCCCAATTGGGAAAACCTTGTTTACCTGCGACCGAAGCAACGTTAATAATCGTGCCGCTTTTTTGCGATCGCATCGTGGGTAATGTTGCTTGCAAACACTGGAAAACACTGGTGAGATTCAAGGCAAATAATTTTTGCCATTCATCAAGCGGCATATCGATAATTTCTCCGATATACGCCATACCTGCGTTATTAATCAAAATATCTACGCCGCCCATGTCGGTAACGATCGCTTGCATCTTTGCCGCAACTTGAGAGATGTCTCCTAAATCAATTGCATAGCCTTTAGCATTGCTATTTGCGGGTAGATCGCCAAGAATGCAATCGGGATTACGACTAACCAAACTGACCTGTGCGCCAGCTTGCAATAGCATGAGAGCAACTTCTTTGCCAATACCGCTACTTGCGCCCGTCACAATTGCCTTCTTGCCTGCTAATTTACCTGATACTGTATCTGTCATGGTTTAACTTGTTTTTCTTTAGTTTACGTTAAAAGTTTGTGTCAAAAGTTTATGTCAAAAAAAGTAGGACGGAGCTTTTGGTGGCTATGGCTAATTGCCAATATTATTGGCAATACGCTGTTATCTAGTTTCGTTTGGCAAGATCCTTATGACTTACGATCGCGGATTTTTCTCAATGAAATATTGCATGGGGTAGGCATCTCGATTGCTCAGTCTCTGATGTTGCGCGATCGCTTGGCCAGAGAAGGCTGGTGGTTGCCGCTTACCTTAGTGGGTTGGAGTGTGGGACTGATCATTGTATTTTTTGCGTCAGCCCCATCGCTGCGATCGCAGGTGCAAGACTTGCCATCGATTTCAATTTTGATGGTTGATTTTGCCATTGTTGGGGCGATCGTTGGTATTTGCCAGTGGCAATTGCTCAAATCATTTCGAGCGGCGGGGTTGTGGCTATTTGCTAGTGCGATCGCCTTATCACTAAGCAGTTTTGGGCTATATCTCGGTTATATGTTGCGATCAACGATATTGGCTTGTGCTTTGCAAGGGGCGATTTATGGGGCGATTACAGGATTTGCGGCGATTAGGGTTTTGCGATCGCCCAAGATATTGCCCAAGAATAGATAAAGCGTGCTTCGCACGCTTTATCTATTCAATCGTGGATTCCACAAAACGTAAATCTCGTTTTAAGAATATTTTTTCGCCTGTGTCGGTGTCCACCGTTGCTCGAATTAAGCTAGTCTTGATTACCAATAATTTCGCCATGTAATAAGGACTTTCAGGTTCAAGAACCAAAACGCGATCGCCTACTTGTAATGGTCGAATCGTGGGAATTGGCATCGTCCTTTTGCGGTCTAGATCTGAGTCAGGACTTAACTGAGGTAAAGACGGCGTTAAGTCGGAAGATAAAACTCGATCTTTGATTAAGCTTTCTACATATTTTTTGAGTTTCTGCTCTAAGGCAACTTCTAAAATCGCAAAGCGATCGCGATCCTGTTCATTAGTTTCATTTAAAACCTGCTGCAAACCCTGAATTATCAACTCTGATTCAGTTTTGCCAGTAATTTTAATTTTCTCTAACAAAGCTGCATAAATTTCACCAGATAGTTCAACGGATATCAAGTGATTATTAGTAGAATTAATGTCTGGGCGTTTCATCGAAATCACTGGGTAGAAACCCCGTCCTCCTAGGACAGCTTTGTATTAGGTTTACGAACTTCACAAAATAGATACTATAACCGATGAAACTTAATTCTTTCCGTTTTGCAATCAGTTCGGCAATTCTCAGTATTGCCCTATGTTCTACCGCAGTAGCCGAAGCCTCAAATTTTGTACAGCGCAGTGGTAATTCTTTCATGCTCAATGGGACTAGATTTTCTTATTCGGGTACGAATAATTATTATCTGATTTATAAGTCCAAGAAAATGGTTGATGATCTGATGACATCAGCGCAACAAATGAATCTGAAGGTAATTCGGATTTGGGGATTTTTAGATACAGGCACATTAAATGGTTCGCAATCTGTGGACTCGCCCAAAGACGGTGTTTATTTTCAATACTGGAATGCCGCAACAGGAAGCCCTAACTATAATGATGGGGCGAACGGATTAGAGCGTTTGGACTATGTAATCTATGCTGCCAAACAAAAAGGATTAAAACTAATTATTCCTTTTGTGAATAACTGGCGTGAGTTTGGCGGTATGGATCAATATGTGACTTGGTATGGACTCAACTATCATGATGACTTTTACCGAGATCCACGAACTCGTCAAGCCTATAAAAATTGGATATTGCATCTACTCAATCGCAAAAACATCTACACAGGCATTCTCTACAAAGATGAGCCAACGATCATGGCTTGGCAACTAGCCAATGAGCCACGCTGTAAAGGTAGTGGTAACAAACCAACTTCATCAAACTGCACAACCGCAACACTGATCAATTGGGTGAAGGAAATGAGTGCTTTTGTAAAGCAGAATGCTCCCAACCATCTTGTCGGTGTTGGTGATGAAGGCTTTTTTGCGCGTCAGAGTAGTGATTGGATGTATAACGGTAGTGAAGGTGTCGATTTTGAGGCCTTCATTCGCATTCCTACGATTGATTTCGGTACTGTTCACCTCTATCCCGACAGTTGGGGTAAATCCTATGATTGGGGCAAACAATGGATTATTGAACATTTAGCGGCGGGAGTTCAGGCGAGGAAACCAGTGATTGTGGAAGAGTTTGGAGCTAAGGATCAATCTAATCGTGCTTCGATTTATCAGGGGTGGTTGGATACAATTTGTCAGTATAAGGGTGCTGGCGATAATGTGTGGATGCTAGCGGCTCAGCAGGATGATGGTAGTCTTTATCCAGATTATGACGGCTTCACCATCTATTCTCCTAGCGCGATCGCCTCGGTCATCACCGCTCATGCCAATCGAATGAATGCTTCTCAGTGCAACGGCACTCCTACACCAACTCCCACACCTACACCAACTCCTACTCCTACACCAACTCCTACTCCTACACCAACTCCCACACCTACACCAACTCCCACACCTACACCAACTCCCACACCTACACCAACTCCCACACCTACACCTAAGCCAACTCCAACTCCTACTCCCAGTTCCGCAAAAGTTCGTATAGAATCTGCATTAGGAACATTTGGTTCCAAACAAGAAACCCAATTCAAATTGCGTTTGTATAACGATAGTTCCCAGCCTCAATCTGGTTTGAAAGCAAGGGTGTTTTTGAATCTGCGTGAAGTTTATACTGCGGGGTTGTCCGTAAATCAGGTAACGACAGATAAGTTCTGGGATCAATGTAATGCCGTTAATATTAGCCCGCTTAAATCTTGGAAAGGTTCATCGTCAGTATTTTACTTTGATTTAGATTGGCAGAATTTCTCCTTTGCTGCCAAGACTTCCTGTGAGGTACATTTTAGAGCGCGGATGTCTAACTGGCAGACAGTTTGGGATAGTAACAATGATTACTCTTCGCGAGGTTTAAATGGGACAATCGCGCCGACCTTACGCTTTCCCGTTTATCAAAATGGCTTAAAGATCTATGGAAACGAACCACAGTAAGATAATGATTGACTGTGAAGCAAATGCTATGTATCCAGTCTAAATCTCAAATCAAAAGTCTACAAATCAAAGAATAGGAAATTCTATGTCTGTCGAAGTCGGTCAAAAAGCTCCAGATTTTACTTTACCGAGTGATCGCGGTGATATTACGCTCAGCCGCTATGCAGGTAAAACAAATGTTGTCTTAGCATTTTATCCAGGAGACTTTTCTCCTCTCTGCACCAATGAAATGCAATGCTTTGCAGATGATTGGACAAAATTTCGCGAGGCTGGGGCAGAAATTTTGGGCATTAGTACTGACCCAATCGAAAAACATATTGAGTTTTCCAAAAAGTTGGGCTTACAGTTTCCTCTGCTAAGCGATCGCAACCAAGAGGTTTGCAAAAGTTATGGTGTAGCGGGTTTGTTTGGCAGTAAACGCGCCTATTGCATTATTGATATTCAAGGCATCGTCCGTTACAAGCATATTGAATTTTTGCCGATCTTCAAGCGCGAAGATAGCGAACTTTTGGTGGTGCTACGCAGCCTCAAAGTATAAAAAGAAAGGGCGCTTTGCGCCCTTTCTTTTTATACTTTGCGCTGTTTTAAGATAAATTCGGCGATCGCTAGATCTTGTTGCGTAGTAATTTTGAGATTAGTTTCTTCACCCATCACGATCTGTACGGCTAAGCCAACCTTCTCAAACAGTGCCGCGTCATCAGTAACTTCCCAGCCCTGCTCAACTGCTTGAAGATGAGCATTTTTAAGCAAATCGGCTTGAAAACCTTGGGGAGTTTGCGCCGCCCAAAGATGATCGCGGTTAGGCGTATCAACAATAGTCAGACCATTAATAACTTTAATCGTGTCCTTAACTGGCACGGCGGCGATAAATCCCTGCATGGTCTGCAAAGATACATCGCAGCGATCAAATAACAGGGGCGTTACTAAACATCGCGCTCCGTCATGAATTAACACGCGATCGCATTCTGTGGGCAGAGCTTTTAAGCCATTAAATACGGAAGCTTGGCGAGTTGCGCCACCTTGGATTAAGCGAATTGGTTTAATGGTATTTAGGGCATTAAAAATTTTTTGAAATTCGGGATAGTCATGGGGCTGACCAATCACACCAATCCAAGCGATCGCCTTAGAAGCGATCGCGGCTTCTAGAGTCCATTGCAAAATTGGTTTGTCGAGCAACGGCAGCAACAACTTATTGCGATCGGCTCCCATGCGTTTACCGCTACCCGCCGCAGGAATTAATAGATGACAAGTCATACATTAATCAGCTAAGTGCCACCAACCAAAGGCGGGCCCAATAAAGCGGATCGTCACCCAAATAACTACCATTGCGCCAATGCCATACCAAGCGAATTGGGTAGAAGTTTTCACAAATGCATCAGCTTTGTCTTTGGTCAAAAATGGTATCCAAGAGGCGATCGGCTCAGACTTGCCATAACTTTCGCCTAATACTTGTTTACGGCGTTTTGAGTCGCCCATATATTTATGCTCCTAAACTCGCTATTAATCTCATGATATAGCTACAGCGCTTTGCGCTGTTATAAAACCCAGAGAAATTTTTGAAAGTGCCGCGAAGCGGCACTTTCAAAAATTCCTCT
>JAJAZG010000184.1 GCA_026785865.1 Pseudanabaena sp. CAN_BIN31 | reverse complement strand
CATTAGAGTTTACCAAAAAGTAAATGATCCCATTACTTAAGAAAATCGCTGCTATAGGAGTGGGCGATCCCAGTGATTTCTAAGGTAAATAAAGGATCGATTATTTTCTGACTGTCTCTTAGACTTCACCCGCAAAATGTAATTTTCGTAAAGCTCACCATCCAGCTTCGTAATCGCCGCGATCGCCTCAGTAATAAACTCAGGAAAGCCTTGCTTTACTAAATCCGCGATCGTCAGGTCAGAATCCTCGATCGCATCATGCAAAACCGCCACAATTTTACTCTCAATCGTATCCATCTGCGCCATCACCGTTAACGGATGCGAAATGTAGGGTTTGCCTGCTTTATCAATCTGTCCATCGTGGGCTTGATAGGCGATCGCGATCGCCACCGCTAACAGACTTTCCAAATCTAGCTCAAGGTTTTGCATAATTAATGCTTTGCATAATATCGAATACAAGTTAAAGCGATCGCCGCCTCATCCACACATTGCTGAATTACAGCAATATCATCAAAGCTTACTGCATTTGCTGTTTGCCAACGCATCGACAATATACCTAAAACTTCTTCACGAAAAGCAATCGCGATCGTTAAATTAGTTTTAAATTCTGAAGAGTCTGCATCTAAACAAATTTGTGATTTTCTAGATGCGATCGCTTGCTGCACCAATGGATCACCTGCCAAATCCCAAGCATAATCGCCACATATAGCTTGAGTATCAACCAAAGCGCCATGCTGAACTAACTGCAAGATCACCCCATCTGCTCCAAAGTTTTGCAAAAATGTACTGGCTAAAAGTGGGACACAATCAGATAGCTGATCAGAATTTTGCGCGATCGCCACAATTGCCGACAGTAGACTATTCTGAGCTTGCGATCGGCTTAGCTCCTCAGAGCGTTGTTTGAGAAGAGCATAGTTTTGAGTTGCTTCTGATATAACTAACTTAAGTTGTTCTGGCTCCCAAGGCTTCGTAATGTATTTATGGACTTGTCCTGAATTAATCGCATCAATTAGGTCATTAATATCTGTATATCCCGTCAGCACAATCCGCATCGTATCAGGAAAATCCGAGACAGTCCGACTAAGAAACTCAGTGCCTTTCATCTCTGGCATTCGCTGATCGGAAATAATCGCCGCCATCTCCCCCTCTTTAGCCAGAATCTCTAGCGCATTGACTCCACCATCAGCGCGAAATACGGTAAAGTCTCTACGAAAAGTCCGATACAGCAAATCAAGATTATCTTGCTCGTCATCAACTACCAAGAGCTTAGGCTTGTTGGATGACTTTACTTTACTTGGCTCGGCAGCAGGAAATGAAGAAAAAATCATGGGCAAAATTTGAATATTGATCGCGACTATAAAAATACTACTCCTTTCCCACTCAAGAATTAGCATTGCCGCGCTTTGCGCCGCAACACTAATTCTTAGATTTTATAGTTTAATATCTCATTGGGAAGGGCGTATCAAAGTAAATGCTATCAAAATTTGGCATTTTTCGTGAGCAACGCGATGGGGAGAGGTAGCGGCAATTCAGATTTGAATTGCCGCTACAATATCAGATAAAGTAATTGTTACAAACTCAAACTTATGACCAAAGCTATTTGGAATGGCACTGTACTTGCGGAGAGCGATCGCTGCGAAGTTGTGGATGGGAACCAATATTTTCCTGCGGATTCCCTGAATATGGAATACTTCAAGCCCAGTAATACCAATACAACTTGTGGCTGGAAAGGAGTAGCCAGTTATTACAGTGTTGAGGTTAGTGGCGAAACTAATAAAGATGCAGCTTGGTATTATCCTGAGCCAAAAGATGCTGCCAAACAAGTCAAAGGTCATATCGCCTTTTGGCGCGGCGTAAAAGTACAGGCATAAAAGAATCCTGCGAGCTTGAACAGGCAAGGGGCTTAAGCCCCTTGTTAAGGTTATTGAAAATTGCCATTGTGAGTAACTTATTTTTACAATCTGCCTAAGGGTTAACTTCTTTGCGCGGGATTCTTTTATGCGTTCATTGCTTTGATCTGAGCATGGCGAGAGGCGGGAGAGTTAACACGATGTAAGGCACTACGCGGTAAGACTCGCAAAACTTCTTCGGTTGTAGTTGTGCCAGAGTTTAGCTTGTCGATCGCCGCTAGTCGGAACGAATTAAAGTCAATCTCATTGAGATAACGATTCATTTGGGTAATCGTGCCTTCATAAATCATTTGTCGAAAAGCATCATCGATATCGATTAGTTCAACGATCGCCTCACGTCCGATATAGCCAGTAAAGAAGCATTTTTCGCAGCCTTTACCTTTCCGCCATCGGCTGGGATCGATATCTTCGCGATCAAGTCTTAGGGATATTAGCTCTGCCGAGTTCGGCTGATAAGGGGCTGAACAATGGGGGCAATTTTTGCGAACAAGGCGTTGGGCGACCACACCAAGCAGGGCATCACTAATTAATCCGGGATCTGGGCCCAGATCCTTAAGTCGAGGGATGGCGCTAACCGCATCGTTAGTATGCATAGTTGACAAAACCAAATGCCCCGTAAGCGCCGCCCGTACCACGGTTTCCGCAGTTTCGGGATCACGAACTTCGCCTACCATCACGATATCAGGATCTTGTCTGAGGATTGCGCGTAGCCCTGCCGCAAAAGTCATGCCTGCGGGTTCACAAACCTGAGTTTGCGTGATATTTGGCAAGATATATTCAACGGGATCTTCAACGGTGATCACGTTGACATGTTCTTGGGCGATCGCCTGCAAGCTGGTGTAGAGAGTGCTAGTTTTGCCTGAGCCTGTTGGGCCTGTCAAGATGATCAGCCCTTGGGGTTGTCGCAGCCAACTGTCATAAATTTTTAAAGCGCGATCGCTAAAGCCTAAAGATTCCAAATGATTAGAGAAAGGATTGTCGCGAGGGAGTAAGCGAATTACCGCTTTTTCTCCGCAGACACAAGGCAATGTACTCACACGCATATCCAGATTCAGTTGCAGACTTTCTTTGCTGGTATACTCCTTGCCGATCCGTCCATCTTGGGGTCGGCGACTATCAGCAATATCCATATCGGACATTACTTTCAGCGCCACAATCATTTTGCGGCTGATTTCAAGAGGCAGCGTTTTGATATCGCGCAAGATGCCATCAATGCGATAGCGGACTCGTAAACCTGTGGGCGTTGGCTCTAGGTGAATGTCACTAGCACGGTGTTGTAAGGCGATCGAGATTAGGGCATTGATCCGCCGCGTCTGATCGACCGCTTGCGAAAGATACATTTCGGTAGCTTCAGCGATATCTACTTGCTCGGTTTCACCCGTGAGCGGATTGATCGACTGTGCCGAATGAATTTGATTAGGATTAGGAATATTTTGGCGGCGAAACCATGCGCGATAGCTAGCGGAACTAATCTTAATTACTTTGATTTCCGTCAAAGTGCGATCGGCGATCAGTTTCATATGTTCATCCGTCAAATCTTGAGGACTACCTATATAAAAGCAATTGCGCCACAACAATAATGGAATTACAGGCGGTAAAATTCTACGATCTTCAAATTCACGAAAAAATCGATGAGTTAAATCTTGATCTAAGCAACTCAAATCCACATTGCCATTAATGTCGACTAAAACCTGTAACGCTTCTTCACAAGAAGCAATGTTACCGTGACGCAAACGCTTCCAGACTGATTCCCCGCCGCCTAATTTTGCGATCGCTTGACCCATTCTCGTAAGCCTACTCGTAGAACTTGCCAACATATTACAGCAAGAATGAATCCCCCGTCTCTATTTTTGCTACAGCGCCTTGCGCTAAGCTGATCGGCATTTAGAATGCATATCAAAAACCAGAAGATGATTGTGGCGCCCGCAGCGCGGCCCCATAATATTTGAAAATAAAGGCGGAAAATACCAAAAAAAAATATATGTATCACTAGGGGGTATAGCTATTACGATGTTTTTTAAGCTTTTAAACGATATAT
>JAJAZG010000183.1 GCA_026785865.1 Pseudanabaena sp. CAN_BIN31 | reverse complement strand
GTCATTCCAAAATTCGCCTAACATCAGTTAATCGTAGTGTAACCGTCAGGACATTTCATCTCTTTACCATCAAATTTTGGCGATCGCGCGGCGTTAGTAGTTGGTGCATTGGACTCACATAGTAAAGTGATAAAAACGCGGTCATTATCCAATGTACTTGATAAAATTGGTTTGAGTATAACTGTTGCAAACCAAATCGCCAAATTTGAATGTTTATGAATCTTTAACCGATGATGTCAAATTGGCGCGAATGCAGTTGAGCGTAGCGTCCTGACTTTTGTAAAAGTTGATCATGGGTTCCTGATTCGACAATTTGACCTTGTTCTAAAACGATAATGCGATCGCTGTTTCTAATTGTGGCTAAGCGGTGAGCGATGATAAATACAGTACGCCCTTGCATCAAGCGTTGTAAGGCTTCTTGGACAAGATTTTCCGATTCGGCATCTAGTGCAGAAGTTGCTTCATCAAGAATTAGAATTTTGGGATTAAGGAGGACGGCGCGAGCGATGGAAATACGTTGACGCTGACCACCTGAGAGATTCACACCACGCTCTCCTACCCATGTATCATAACCTTGGGGGAGTTCCATAATAAAATCATGGGCATTAGCAACTCTCGCGGCTTTTTCCACTGCTTTGGTATCGTAATCTTTCTGTCCAAACGCAATATTAGAAGCAATAGTTCCAGAGAAGAGAATATTTTCTTGAGGAACGAGGGCTAGCTGGCGGCGTAAACTTTTAATTTGGACATCGCGAATGTCATAACCATCGATTAAGATTTTGCCAGAGTTGACATCATGGAACCGCATTAGTAGATTCATCAAAGTGGATTTACCTGCACCTGACATACCAACTAGGGCGATCGCTTCACCTTGATTGGCGACAAGATTGATATCGGTGAGAACTGCGCGATCGCTTTGATATTGGAAGCCGACATTGATATATTCGACTTTGCCTGTTACTTCAGGAAGGGCGATCGCATGAGGTTTCTCGGTAATAATTGGTTTAATTTTGAAAATCTCGAAAATGCGATCGACGGAAGCTTCAGCTTGCTTGATTTCGTTGTAGCTGCCAGTAGTATTAGCAATTGGATCGATTAATAGGGCGACACCTGCGCCGAAAGCGACAAATTGTTCGGGCTTCAGCCAGTTATTAGAAATCAGCCAACCGCCGAGCAGAAACAAAAAGCAAATTCCTACAGCTTCTAAAAAGCCAATCACGGGATATTGAATCGCTCTGACGCGATCGGCGGCATATTTGCGGCGGCTATTTTGTTCGGATTCTTGTTTGAAGCGCTCGACTTCGTAGGATTCTGTGGCAAAGGCGCGAACTAGACGAATACCGCTAAATGTTTCGGAAAGTAAGGCGGCGAGATTGGAAACTTGATCTTGGCTACGGCGGCTAAGACTCAACATGCGATTGCCAAACCATGCAATTAAAATCGCGATTAATGGCGCAACCGCAAGAGTCGTCAGTGTCAAAATCCAGTTCAAATAAATCATGTACGCCAGTACAAAAATCAATTGCAATACTGACGGAATGAACTGATGGAAAAATTTGCCGATCACTTCGCCAATGCGATCAATATCTTCAGTTAGGCGATAGGATAAATCCCCAGTCCGCGACTCGGCGAAATAATCGAGATCGAGGGTTTGCAAATGTGAGTACACATCAACGCGTAGATCCCTAGCGACATTCAGCGCCGCTTGCGACATCATCGAGTCCTGCCCATATTGTCCCAATCCCCGAAACACAAACATCACTACGGTGAAAGCGGCGATCTGTAAAATGGCATTAACGTCACCTTTGCCAAGGGCTTGGGCAACCCGCCCTAAGAGTTCGGCAAGCAGAGGCATCGTACCGATAAAGACCAATGTGCATAGAAATGCTTTAGCAATCAGAACACGTTGGGGATAGACGTAATCTCGCATCTGCCAATAAGAAGAGCGCTTTGAAGATTTTCCTGAAGATTCTTGTTTCAAACTCGTAGCTCAAATATTTGCAATTCACCAAAAGCTAGTTTCGCACTTAATCGCGATCTTCTTCGATCCGACTTGCGCCTTTTTCGTAGAGTTTACAAATACCGCGACGGCTGATTTTGATAAAATTGCAGAACATTTGAATATCAGGATTGTCCGCAAATTCGGGCGCGGACTCTAGAAAGGCGATCGCTTGAGTTCGATTGCGATCAGACTTGTAAAGAACATCGTAGGCAGAGTAAATGGTACGGCGGCGATCGTGGCTAAACCCATTGCGGCGCAAACCAAGGCGATTTAGCCCAAACACCATATTTGTATCAACTGCCATGCAATAGGGCGGTACATCCATGCCGAGGCGCGTCTGTCCGCGAACCATCGCGTAAGCACCGATGCGCGTAAACTGATGCACCACTGAATCGCCGCCCATAAAGGCATGGTCATGCACTTCTACATAACCCGCGAGTAAAACGTTATTTACTAAAATTACGCGATCGCCGATCGCGCAGTTATGGGCAACATGTGCGCCCGTAAAAAATAAATTATCATTACCAATTTTCGTGGCTGAGCCTTCCTTCGTGCCGCGATTGACGGTCACATATTCTCGCAACACATTGCGATCGCCAATTTCCACAAAACTAATCGCGCCCTTATATGAAGTGTCCTGCGGCTCTGAGCCAACGATCGCCCCATAGCCAATCTGGTTATCGTTGCCAATCTTGGTATGTCCCGTCACGATCGCCCTCGCCCGAATCTCGCAGCGATCGCCGATCTCCACAAACTGATCAACAATGGCATCGGCTCCAATTGATGTGCCTTCACCAATTTTTGCATCAGGATGAACGATGGCGCGAGGATGAATCATATTTGGATTAATATCTGGATTAATATTTGGCATTTTGAAATAGCGGTCTACAGTCTGGGCGCGAGAAAACAGTTAATAGTCTATCGCGATCGCTAGTAAAGGCGATCGCTATTTAGTTGCTATTTAGTCGCGATTTCGCAATTGACAGGTAGACAAATCGTAAAAGTCGAACCTTTGCCCAAATCACTCTCTACCTTAATCACCCCGCCCATCATTTGGCAAAGACGCTGACTAATGGCAAGCCCTAAGCCCGTGCCACCATATTGTCGGGTTGTCGAACTATCAGCTTGGTTAAATGATTGAAACAGTTTTTGGAGATTTTCTGAACTAATGCCGATGCCTGTGTCACTAATTGCCAAGTAAAAAAACTCTCCTTCAATAGAATTTTGACGATCCACTTTAATTTGAATTTCACCTGATTTCGTAAATTTACAAGCATTACTTAAAATGTTTAATAGAATTTGACGCAAGCGGGTCATGTCTACGCGAATATCACCGAGTTGCAGATCGCAGTCTACATTTAAGCGATTATTATTATTGAGTAGTAACGGTTGAATCGTGATAGTGGTATCCCATACCATCATGGGCAAATCGAAATCATCATAATAAATTTCCAGTTTACCTGCTTCAATTTTGGTCATATCCAAAATATCGTTAATTAATTCCAACAAATGCCTGCCAGATTGATGGATTTTTTGGAGATCATCACCAAAATCTTCTAAACCTAACAAAGCGGCATCCTCTTGCAATATCTCGCTATAGCCAATGATTGCATTCAGGGGCGTGCGTAATTCATGGCTCATATTCGCAATAAAGCTACTTTTAGTGCGATTGGCTTCTAAGGCGCGATCGCGTGCTAGTGAAAGTTCTTCATTCATCAAACGAAGAGATTCTTCATCGCGTTTACGGCGCATCAATACACCTAATTGCAGCGCGATCGCCCCGATTACGCCCACTAATTGCTGATCGTGATCGTTGGGATATTTGGTAAAGAAAGCCATAATCGCCACCACGTTTTTATCCGCACTGACGGGGATTGCTAAGCCCGATCGCAAACCACATTCTAAGGCAGGATATTTGCGTAAGAAATGAGTTTCTGCTTCTAAGGAGATATCCCAAATCCATTCTGGTCGCTGATGTTCCCACACTCTCCCCGGAAAACCAATTCCCGTTGGGAAAGAGATTTTTTCGCTGCATCCACGGAACTCTTCTAATCCTTGAATACTGCTATACCATGCAGGGCTACATATCAAAGTCCGTTCATCAGCCGATGGTGTCCACACTTCGCCATAGTCCCATCCTGTAAACTCGCAAATCTTGGTCAGCGCAATTTCTAAAGCTGTTTGAAAATCGTTAGCCGCGCTAATATCTAAGGTCAAGCATTGCAATAATTGCGATTCTTCTTCAGCCCGCTTCCGCTGAGAAATATCTTGGACAGTGCCTTCAAAACCGATCAAAGTTCCGTTGCGATCGCGGACGGCGCGGACATTTTCTGAGATCCAGATTTTTGTGCGATCGCAACGATAAACCTGAGATTCAAAATTAGAAGCAGTGTCATGGAACTGCAAAATATCAATAAATTCTTGTCGGCGCTTTGGATTGACATAAAGCTGATTGGTAATATTTGTAAGATTATCAATCAGGGAATCAGCAGAAGGATAGCCATAAATTTGGGCTAACATTGGATTGGCGATTAAATAACGTCCATCTAATGTTGTCTTAAAGATGCCCTCGATCGCATTATCAAAAATACTTTTATACTTAGCTTCCGCATTTTCGAGATCGTTACGAAGTTTAGAAGTTCTTAATTTTAATAATTCATAAATTTCTGTCGCCTGCTGCACGACCTGCAATAACTCTTCGACCTTGTAGGGTTTAGTAATATATTTAAAGACTTTGGATTGATTAATCGCTTCTACCAGATCGCGAATATCGGTATGGGCAGTCAAAATAATCCGCAGAGTGTCAGGATAGCTTTCCGCAACTTGACTGAAAAACTCAGTCCCTGTCATCATCGGCATCCGTTGATCGGAGATAATCACTGCAATATCTGACTCGTTTGCCAAAATTGCTAATGCCTCAAATCCATCTTTAGCTCGCAAGATTAGATAGTTTCGATGAAAAATACGCTGAAGTAGATCTAAGTTATCGACTTCATCATCAACGATTAATAGTTTGTTTTTTTGTGAGCTAGGCATATGTGTCATTACGAAGAGGTTTTCGCC
Source organism: Pseudanabaena sp. CAN_BIN31 (assembly GCA_026785865.1). Taxonomy (GTDB): domain Bacteria; phylum Cyanobacteriota; class Cyanobacteriia; order Pseudanabaenales; family Pseudanabaenaceae; genus Pseudanabaena. The sequence goes on along the minus strand of JAJAZG010000183.1, from coordinate 605 downwards.
TTAAAATAATCAACCAGACTTGGGTTGATATCTTTAGCAATTTAAACAGAAACATATTATGAAAATTGTAGTGACGGGTGCAACTGGATTTGTCGGCGTGAGATTGATTGAGCGTTTACAGGCTTTGGGCGATCGCATTATCGTCCTCGCTCGCGATTCACAAAAGGCAAGCCGTCAATTTCCCCAAAAAACTTTCCCCAATGTCGAAGTTATGGGCTATAACCCTCTGGTATTAAGCGATTGGGCTAAGGCGATCGATGGTAGTGATGCTGTAATTAACCTCGCTGGCGAACCGCTTGCGGGTGTGCGTTGGACGGACAGACGCAAACAACAGATCCGTGATAGTCGCATTTTAACGACAAAAGTGTTAGTTGAGGCGATCGCCAAGGCTGAGGTGAAGCCACAAGTATTAATTAGCGGCTCGGCGATCGGATATTACGGCACGAGCCTTGATAAATCCTTCGATGAATATAGTGGTGCAGGTGATGACTTTCTGGCTAATGTTTGCAAAGACTGGGAAGCAGCCGCCGATGTCGTGACTGGCTCAGGGGTAAGGCTAGTTAAACTAAGGACAGGAATTGTCTTAGGTATGGGTGGCGCGATCG
>JAJAZG010000182.1 GCA_026785865.1 Pseudanabaena sp. CAN_BIN31 | reverse complement strand
GGTTTAGATGCGATCGCGGCTAATGCTGTGAATACTTCTCAAACTGGTTTTGGAACTGACACAAATCAAGCCACATTCATCCATAAAAATGGCGATCGTCGATCTACGCCTCTCTGCACAAAGTAAGAAATCGCTCATCGCCTATTCTATTTTTTATTAAGTAGCTACAACCAAAAACGCTGGGGCGCACGCTGCGGGGGCGCCACAGCTTTTTGTTAACTTGCTTTAGCTTGAGCCTGCTTCCATTTCCAAATCACACCTGAAAGAGAATTGGTCAGAACATGTGCCACGATCGCCGACAACAGATTACCTGTATATATAGTCACCGCACCGAGCATCATCCCGACTGCGATCGCCCAAACTGTATAAGATAGATGCTTAGCGCTTGCCATATGCAAAGCACCAAAGACAACACTGGTAATAATTAAAGCGATGCCATTCATACCAAGAGCAGGTAATGCCACACCGCGAAATAGCATCTCTTCGCTCAATCCTGGTAATAGCCCTAACCAAAGTAAATCGATTGGCTCTAAGGGTTTGAGTACTATTTCTAGATATTCTGTCGCCGCAATCCGATAGCTTTCCCATAATTCAAAAATCACACTACTGAGCAGTGCTACTCCCAATCCTATTCCTGCACCGATCGCGGCGTGTTCTGATTGCCAATAAAGCGGAACCATTGGTATACCTGTGAAGTAAACCCAACCTTTGGAGATTCCTAAAAAGATAATTGCGGTCACTGCTAGCGCAATTAAAACCTGCGATCGCGATAGAGTTTGGTCTTTCTTGTCAGAATTTGGTTGAGGAGTTTGTGAGAATAGGGACATAGCAAAGGTCTTATAGATTTAATTGAGAACTGAAACAAGGCGATCAATATCGTCAGTAGAAGTGAGATAATGAATGGAAGCCCTTAAACAATCGGGATCGGCAAGCGCCCGAATTAAAATTTGATGTTCTGATTCCAACTGTTTAGCGATTAGAGAATGAGACTTTTGAGCGATCGCCCCTTTCGCTAATTCTTGATTAACCTTAAAGGAAATTAGTCCCGACTCTGGCGGTAGTTGCCTTATACAATCGATGTGGGGCAGAGCATTGAGTCTTTCCCATAGGATTTTACTTAATTGACAAATTCGTTCATAGCGCTGAAGTTGTGATCCCCAACTATTAGCATGGGCGATCGCAATTCGCATCGATTCATAGAGCGCATAGGTGGAGCTAGCCACCTCAAACTTAGCGCCATCCTCTCGCCATTGCGGGATTGGCGTTTTGGCTGTCAGTCCACGCCAGCCCACAAATACAGGCTCAACTCGATCAAATATTTCTGGGCGAATATACAAAGCTCCCAATCCTAGAGGCGCACACCACCATTTATGGGTTGTGAATGCATAAAAATCTGCCGCAATATCCGCCAAATTTAATGGCAATACGCCCACAGACTGCGCCGCATCAACAGCAACGAAGACATCGCGATCGTGGCAAGCCTTAGCGATCGCCTTCAGTGGCAAAACCTGACCCGTATTCCAGCAAATATGGCTCAGCATCACCATCCGAGTTCTGGATTGCAAATGCTGCACTAATAAATCTACAACCGATTCGCTATCTTCAGCATTAGCATTGCGTGTATTCGTCAAAGGAAAATAATCAATTTCGATACCAAAGCGTTTTTGAATCTGGACAGCACCAGCAATGATCCCAGGATGTTCGCAGTCCGATAGTAATAGGCGATCGCCTTGTTGCCAATCCACCGCCCATAGTGCAATATTGCAGCCCACAGTCGTATTTTCAGTAAGCGTAATTGTCGTTGGGCTAACTTGAAATTCTTGGGCGATCGCCGCTTTAGTCGCATTATATTCGGCAACCATCCAGTCACCCGCCGCACTAGAGAAGCAGCCTAGCGACTCAATGTGACGAAAATTTTTGGCGATCGCATCTAGTGCCGACTCACACATCACGCCCTGTCCGCCATAATTAAAATAGGTACGGTTTTTAATTCCTAAAGCAGGAAAATGCGATCGATGGGAGAATAGGGCTAATTCGCGATCTCGTTCTAAATTGTCGGGTTGTAAAGTGTTAGAAAGTGCTGCTGAAGAAATCAAAACCAACTCCTAATCAAATATTCAGCTATTATTTATTCTATCGCGACTTGCAACCAAGCGAAACTTAAGGAAGCCTAATGATATCTAGTCTTAAAGATTTGATCGCAAAACCCATAGACAAAAAATTGCGGTTTTTACCTTTTGCTCTGGTCGGTCTGGTCGCGTTTGCGATCAACTCCAATCCCGATCTGCATCCTTATCTGCAAATTTCTATAGTCTTATTCGAGGCAAAACTGGGAATCGTCATAGTATATTTTCTAGCTAAGAAGCTTTCTAAGCCTGTAAGATGAGCCTGTAATTACATTTTAAAGATATCAATAATAAAGATATTAAAGGGATAATATAGAGAAATGTCAATGAGAACGAAAACTGCGGCAATTCTTTGGTGCTTTTTCTTAGGAGCATTTGGAGGGCATAAATTTTATCTAGGACAAACTGGTTGGGCAATAATGTATCTATTATTTTGCTGGACAGGTATCCCATCTTTCGCCGCATTTATTGAACTGATTATCCTTCTTGTCATGCCCGAATCGGACTTTAATCGTAGGTTTAATGGCGCGATCGCTGAAGCTACATGGTCGGTCAGAGATTCTACCGCAGCACTCGGCGATCTCAAAAGACTTTATGATGATGGGATCATCACTGCCGAAGAATACGAAGAAAAACGGAAAAAGCTACTTAAGAATATTTAGTACTATTATGTCTCAACCTTCATGGTTTGATCAAACACCAACATGGGTTTGGTGGTCTTTTTTTCCAGCATTGGGCGGTGGTGCGATCGCCTATGCTGGGGTAAAGTCTGGCTCAAATATTTGGATTGGTGTCGGTGCTGGCTTGGTGGCGATCGCGATTATTTTCTCTTCATCTTCATTTGCAACATTGATCTGGATCGCTCAGATTGCCACTGCTTTTATGCTTAAGCGTGAATACCTAACCAAGACTTATCCCGCTAATTTGCCATTACCCGAAGACCCCAAACTATTTAAGGCGATCGCCGCTACACGACCTAAAGTTGATATTAATGCTTGCTCTAAGAACGATTTGGTAAACGTTTTAGGCTTACCAATTGTTTATGCCAATGATATCGAATCCTTACGCAGTGAAGGACATATTTTCACTAGTCTTGAAGAACTCCACGATATTCTCGAAATTCCTGACTCGACACTCAAAAAAATTGAACCAATGGTAGTCTTTAGCTATGACTATCGCCAAGAAGTAGGTTATTCATGGAAGCGAGTTAACTCCATGTCTGCCGATGAATTGATGGCAATCGGTATGGATGCAAAAGCGGCGATCACGATCGCCGCCGAGCGTCAACTTCGTGGCGAGTTTAAATCGATCATGGATATCAAAAAACGTACAGGAATTCCTTTTAGCGCTTACCGACAGCTTACTTAAATACTATTCTAAGATAATCACAACATCTAGACTTCTATGCAGATTTAACAAAAATGGCTACTTGGCAAGCAATATTGTCGCTGGTTACCTTTATCAGTGTAATCTTTCTACTGATTACTGAGTGGATACATTTTACGATCGCCGCATTTTTGGGTGCTTTGATCCTAATCGTGGCGAATGTGATGACCATGCCCGAAGCCATTGGATATATTGGCAAAAGTCATGGCCCGTTAGGACTTTTTTTTGGGGTGATGGTGATGGTACGCGCCTTTGAACCAACTAAGATCTTTGCGTATCTTGCTACCCAAATGGTGATTTTTGCTAAAGGAAGAGGCGATCGCCTGTTGTTAGGGATTGTCGCTATTACCACACCCATCTGCGCCGTTTTACCCAATGCTACAACCGTGATGTTGCTTGCACCTCTCATCCCACCGATAGCTGAAGAAATCGGCGTAGATTTTGTGCCGTTGCTAATTTTGATGGTGTTTGTGGCAAATAGCTCAGGTTTATTGACCATCATTGGCGATCCCGCGACTTTCATCGTTGGTGATGCAATCAATATGAGTTTTGTGGATTATTTGCTCAAACTTAGTCTCGGTGGGGCGATCGCAGTGGGCGTAATTGTTGCTATTCTGCCATTTCTATTTCGTAAAATCTGGAATAAAAAGCTAGAAAATCTTGATCGCCTTCCCCATCCCACAATCAATCATCCCCGCACACTGCTCGTTGGTGCAGTTATCACCGCCTTTGTGTTGATATTTTTTGTAATTGGTGAAATGCTACCGATTCCTGTATCACCAGCAACCGTTGCTTTACTGGGAGCCGCCCTCGCTTTAATGCTATCGCATCACAGTAAAATCGCCTCCGTGCAAAGTATTTTACGAGATGTGGATTGGAGTACATTGATTTTCTTCATGTGTATTTTTGTACTAATTGGCGGACTCGAAAAAACTGGTGTGATCGCGAGTATGTCAGGATTTCTTGCCGTGATTTTAGGTAAGAATATTGCCCTTGGTTCGATTACGCTACTCTTTTTTGTGGGATTAATCTCCAGTGTTGTGCCGAATATTCCCCTCGTTGTAGCGATGGTTCCCTTACTCAAGCAATATGTGGTGAATGTTGGTTTAGCTGGCTCTGAAATTATCTCTCCCGACTTTGCAGGGCAGTTACCAGAGACCGTTTTACCTCTGTTCTACGCGATGATGTATGGCGCGACCCTTGGTGGTAATGGAACCTTAGTCGGTGCTTCTGCAAATATTGTTGCCGCAGGTGTAGCGGAACAGTATGGGCGACGGATTTCGTTTAGGACTTTCTTGCGCTATGGCATTCCTGTAATGATTTTGCAGCTTATAGTTGCGGCGATCTATGTCACCTTACGCTTTTTGATTTTTTAAGTTTTCTCAAGGCTTCGGTATTTCCCAAATATTGACATTTTTATCTTGACTGCTACTAATCAATTTAAGATTGTCTGGAGTAATCACTAGAGAAGTGACCAGATCCGTGTGACCAATTAGATTCAAGATTGAAGATCTAGTTTGGAGATTCCATAAACGAATGGAATTAGGACTATCTTTGCTACCACTCACTAAATACTTTCCATCGCTAGTAATCGCGATCGCGCCGATCGCCTCCTCATGCCCAGTCAGCGTAAACACCTGTTTACCTGAAGTAATATCCCAAACTCGAATCACTTTATCTGCCCCACCACTAATCACCTGCTTACCGTTAGGAGTGACCAATACGCAAGTAACCCCAGCCAAAGAACCTGTCAAGGTTTTTAAAGTTTCGCCTGTGTTGACATCCCAAATCCGTAAGGTTTTATCCCGACTAGCACTGACAACTTGCTTCCCATCGGGCGAAATTGCCACACCCCAAATTTTATCGGTATGTCCCTTCAGCGATCGCAATAGCTTTCCTGTGGAGATTTGCCAAAGATTGACAGTATTGTCATAGCTACCACTGACTAGCAAATTGATCGCAGGGGCGATCGCTAAACTATTAATCAGATTGGTATGACCACTCAGGGTTTTGACCACCTTTCCTGACGCGATATCAATGATTTTGATGTTTTTATCTTGACCTGCGGTAATGATCTGGCGATCGGATAAAAAGACTACTGCTTTTACCCATCCGCCTTGATCTTTGATTTCCTTAACTGGATTAGCGTTATCTCCTGCCAATTCCCAAAGCTTGACAGTTCCGTCATCACTCGCACTAGCGATCGTCTTACCATCAGGACTCAGCGCCACGCTTTGAATTGTATCGGTATGCCCTTGCAAAAATTTACTCGGATTCAGACGTTTTTGCTGAAATACTGGTAATTGAATACTAATTTCTTCAAAATTACCGATCGCCGAAACCTTGATCGCTGTACCAATACCCAATCCCACAAAGGCGGCAACCATCACAGATACAGTCAACAATATCGGCGAAGTCGGCTTGCGGGTTGAGTCTTTGATCGCCTGTTTGATCGATTTACGCTTGGAGTTGGTTTTGCCAATGGGCGCGAGTTTATCAATTTTCTCAATTTCTTTGAGAACCTTTAAAATCGATTCACAATTAATCGGGCGATCGCTAGGCTTCCGCGCCGTCATCACATCAATTAAGTCCGCAAACTCTTCGGAAATTTCAGGAGCGTGCGATCGCCACTCAAACAGATCGCGATTAGGATTGTAAGTATCAAGGGGATATTTGCCCGTCACCAAATGGATCATCGTGCAGCCAAGGGCATAAAAATCCGACTGCGGTACGGCAAAACCCTTTTCTTGTTCGGGAGGAGTATAGCCAACCGAACAAATACTGGTAACTCCCTGCACACCGCCAATCTTGGCAAGATAGGTATGTGTGGCTTCACGGGCTGTCCCAAAATCAATTAAAACTAACTGCCCCGAAGGCGACAACATAATATTTGCGGGTTTAATATCACGATGCAAATATCTATTGCGATGAACTAGCGCCAGAATATCCACCAATTGTCGTAGCCATGCGATCGCCCGTTTTTGAGCGATCGGCTGGCGATCGCGTTGATTGATCCATTGTTCGAGGTTCAGCCCCTCGATTTTTTGCATGATAATTCCATGCAACATCGTCCCGTTTTCAAGATCGTGATGCACATAGTTTTCAATCTTTGGTATCCCCGCATGTTCGATCTGTCCTAATACATAAGCTTCTTGCTGAAACAAAGACACCGCCTTGCTATCTTCATTCAAATCTTGCTTAAGAACCTTCAAGATTTTTGCTTTGCCTGTGGGATTGATCGCTTCATATATCACCCCAAAGCCACCAGCATCGCTTAATAATTTGGTGACTGTATAAACACCATCAATCAATAATTGCGAGCCACATCCTTGACAAGTTGGGTAACTGTCATTATCAGGATGATCGGGGATCGAGCAAGTGGGATTAATGCATAGACGCATGGTCTTTTCAAATAGCCTTTCACTAACTACCAGTCTAGACTTAATATATCGCTAGTGCAGTCGTAAACCCAAAAAAAGATAAAGGCGGCGCTTAGCGCCGCCTTTATCTTTTTTTTGGGTTGATTTGCCATACATCGCTAGCGCAGTCAATTAACTTCATGATCGAATACATCACCACACTTTTCATTAATGCAGCCATCTTTGCGCTGTTTAGTCTAGGGCTAAATCTGCAATGGGGATTTGCAGGATTAGTTAACTTTGGTCATGTCGCGTTTATGACGGTCGGAGCCTATACAACGGTATTGCTGACTCTCAATGGTGTGCCTTGGTTCTTCGCTTTTTTAATAGCATCGGCGATCGCAGGTTTACTAGGCATAATTATCGGTAGCACCGCCTTAAAATTGCGCGAAGACTATCTAGGCATCGTCACCATCGGCG
>JAJAZG010000181.1 GCA_026785865.1 Pseudanabaena sp. CAN_BIN31 | reverse complement strand
GATCGCATTAACATCCCGCTTTTGTAAATGTCGTTATCTGGATTGGTAATAATATTTTTAGCGGTTACGGATATTTGCGGATCATCGGCAACTCACGAAAGAAACGTATGGGTATCAAGTAATACTTTCACAATCTTTAACCCAAAAAGTCAGCAAGAATATCATCGGGCAATGGTACGTTAAAGTCGGGAGCAATAAAGATTTTGTCTTTGTCTTGTCCTGCGATCGCGAGGCTGACGTTTTCGTTGGCTGGGTGTGATTGTGGCGACTGCTATGCCTTTTCACAGATGATGATTTCTTCACCAAGCAGAACTCGTCCCATTAATTGGGAAAACTGCTGGCTGGCTTCAGGGATGGTGACGGTGATAGTCATGGGTTTATTGTCATTCTCCAACTCTTAGGATTTGTTTGTAGTTGGTGGATAGATTTTGACCTGTTGAACAGGAACCAATAAAGCCGATTTTTTTAAGGTTTTCGTAATTGTTAACTGGTTTGTCTGGTATTGCGGTGGATGGATATCTTTTTTTGAGAATATGAATGAAGTCTACTAGAAGGTCTTGGGCTTCGTTGGGGAGGTTGTCAATTTCTTGGTGGATGGTTTCTAACATAATGGTGTAGCGATCGCGTTGCTTTTATCATGACAAGAGTTAGATTGCATAAGGTGCATTTTTTAATATGCTTCTAAACTTAAAAATCCCATACATGATCTGGATCATTAAGAGATTTTTTGACGTATGTTAAGTCAGCTAGATCCTTAAAAGGACTGGACTTAGCTATCTCAGTGATTGAATTAAGAGTCAAAGTTAGCTGTTCACTATCACTGTTTTTGATAGCTTGATCAACTGTTTGGAATAGGAGACGAAAATTGCTAGCACGTTCGTCAAATGTACGCTCAAGGTGGTCGAGCATAACATCACGTTGGAATTCAATTTGAGAAATTATTGTCTTTTCCCAAGATTCAATACCACGCCGTTTTGTTTTCTCCTGCTCTGAAACTATTTTATATTCAGTATAAGCTGCCATAATCTCTTGAAAGCATTGCATTGTATCTTTATTGCCAATCAATACTTCGGTATAAACTTTTTTGTCTTTCATTATTTATTCCCCGATAAAGTGCGATACTTATCCAAAATCTTGACAACGCCCAAATTAAGCTGACCTTGAGGGGCTAGGACGGGAGTTTTTAGGATTTCTATAAGTCCCTTCATGAGAAGACCGACCTGTTGAAATTTGTCAGCATCAATCTGGGCATCAGATACATGATCCTCTAGATAATCAAGTCCTACGATGGCACGAGAATTAATTTCTTCAAATACTCCTCGTAGTTCAGTAATTCTTGATCTTACCTGTTGAGCAAACTCTTTAGCAACTTCCATTTCAGCGATCGCCACATTAACTTGTGCTTCATGTTCTCGTGCCTTTGTCATAGCTTTTGCACCTTCACGAGCAGCAAAAAAACCACCAATTGCCAAAGCTGGAACAACTGTGATACTACCAAGCACAATCGTTCCCACAGCCATTCCGCCACCACCTGCTGCAATTGCTCCACCACCAAACCAAGCTAAGGTTGCATTCCAGGCAGCCGCTCCACTGAGGGATGAAATAGCTGTTCCAGTACTTGCGGCTCCTATTGAAGTCGCAAGACCAATAGCACCACTGTATCCAGCAGTTGCAGCAGTCGCGGATTTAACCGCTCCAACAAGGTACTTCTCAGCGCTCATTGTTGCGGCTTTGTATTCATTAATCTGCTGAACTGAAAAATTTATCCCCTCTAGGATTTTTTTGTCACTTTCCGAAGTCTTTCGACCAGAGTTTTCGAGGAATTTGATAAAGCGCTTAACTGTAGTGGTCATGACATGAAGTTGAATGTCTCCATATCTCTCAGCCAATCTATTTGTAGTTGCCTCATCTTTTTTTAAATTTTCAACAGCGCTCTCATACCGAATCTTTGCTTCTTGAGCAAGTTTTCTGGCTTTCTGTCCGGGGTAAAGTGAAGGCATAAAGTAACCTTGATTGTTTGTGCTTAACTGTGATTTATTTTATTGTCATCTCAACTGGGCTGAGTTTTGTTGTGGAATTGTTATAAGCGCCAGAGATGGATTGAGTAATATTAGCTCCATTAACCCCAGCGCGTTGCATTGCGTCAACATTCTTTTCAAAGGATGAATAAGGTAATAGTTCAGCATTGTATCTAGCTTGAGCTTCCGCGTTGGCACGAACCTGAGCTATTATCTCAGCATTGTATTGAGCCTGAGCCGCAACAGCAGCATTATATTGAGCTTGAGCAACTTCTCTTTCTCTAGCTGAACTTGCCGCATTAATTGCAGCTTGCTGTTGTAGCAGTTCTTTCTGAATAGCAGCTTGACGCTCTAACATAGCAACTTGAAACTTAGCCTGACGCTCTTGTTCCTTAATTTGGGCTTGACGCTGTTCTTCCTCAAACTTCTTCTTTTCTACAGTTTCTCTCTTACGATACTCCACAAGAACAACTTCGCCATTTTTACGATACCCCGTTAGATTTTGATTCGCTTCAGCCTTCACCGATCTATTAGCAGGGATCTTTTCGAGTAAAGCGATCGCCTCTTGATACTTACCATGAGTCATCTTCCATTCTTCAGTCGAAAGAGAGGTCTTTTTAGCATTTTTGCTCGCTTCATCAGTTAACGCTTTAGCTTGAGCAAGTGAATTAATCGACTGTTGCTCATTCTCCATCATCTGAGTGACTTTTGCCTTGAGTTCCTGCAACTCCCCCCAACGTTTTTGTGCCTTGCTATAAATATCCCCCGAACTTGGTGGAATCTTGTCTAATGAAGAAATAGCAGCACTAATATTTTTTTGTCTAGCACCAAGCACCTCAAGACTAACAGGCTGACTATCGTTACTAATCTTAGTAGTCACCTCTTCCGCAGAAGCAAGTAATCCTTCATAGACACTACGCTGATAAGTCGTCCATCCAAACCAACCCGAAAACACAACAGTGATCGCCGCAACTGCACTCAAAGAAACAATTTTAGCATTCATATTTTTTAACCTTAGCGTCACCACTAACACAATCATAATGATTTACAGAGCTTTATGTAAACTATTTAAAATTCAAATTTTGTGCAATCGCCCATTTTGTTAATCATTTTAAAGGATCGAAGCAAGTCTCAGATAAAATAAGACCAAAATAAAATAGTTATGCGTATCCTATCCCGTAGCACCCTGCGAGACTGCTGGGAAAAACATCCCGATATCGAAGAAGCGCTAAAAACTTGGTACTACGAAGCATCTCATGCCAATTGGCAAAGCCCAGCCGATATTAAAGCTAATCATCGCAACGCCAGCATCATTGCCAACAATCGTGTCGTCTTCAACGTCAAAGGCAACAGCTATCGACTGATTGTGTCAATTCGTTATGATATAGGCATTATTTTCATCAGATTTATTGGCACTCATGCCGAATATGACAAAGTTAATGCCGAAACAATCTGAAAATAATTTACATGGAGATTAACTTATGGAATTGCACCCAATTAGAACTGAAACAGACTATCAGCAAGCCCTGCAAGAAATCGAAACGTTGTTTGATGCAGCCCCGAATACCCCAGAATGCGATCGCCTAGATATTCTCAGCACTTTAGTAGAGGCTTACGAGAAGGCGCACTTTCCTATCGGAATTCCCGATCCAATTGAAGCAATCCATTATTATATGGAGTCTCGCGGATGGTCTCGGCGTGAATTAGACTCATGTATTGGCAGTCGCGCTAAAGTTTCTGAAGTCCTATCTCGAAAACTGTCGCTAACCTTAGAAATGATTAGAAAGTTAAACCAAGAGTTAGGAATTCCCGCCGAGATTCTAATCCAGCCTTACGAGTCATTACAGATTTCCGCTTAAAAAAGTGAATTAATAATGCGATCGCTCCGATATAGCAAAGAAGAATTCGCTAATGATTGTCAGAAGATTAGATTAAGAGTTATCAATAAATGAAAAGCCATATTAAACTTCAGCAAAATATTAAGTCATTTATTCGGTCAAATTCAGAAGGCAGCTACGTTGCTGAATGCTTAGAAATCTCAGTAGTAACACAGGGAGATACCTAGGGCTATTTCATTCTTAAAAAAGAGAAAAAATGGGGAAAGTATGTTAGAGGTAAAGTAAGTCATGAAAACGATCGTAATAGTAGAAGCTTTCAAAGAATTACCAGACGGAAGGAGAGCAGAGGGAAAGCGTCATGAACAAGCACTATGTCTAGCGCTATTCACGCTAGCAGTGTCGGCAGGGAACCGAGGTTTTTTAGCAATAGGAGATTGGCTGGAAAGCTATAAAGGAGAATTAATTAAAATGTTTGCGCCACCAAAATTAAAAATACCTTCGTACAGTACAATTCGGCGAGTATTGCTAAATGTAGACTATCGAGCCTATTCAGCATGTCTAGCCAAATTTTTTGAGATTCAGCCTAAGACAGGAGAGATGATCGCCGTAGATGGCAAAGTATTGCGTGGGTCATATCAGTATGACAATCCCAATTCTGATTCGCACCCAGCAATTCAGCTAGTAAGTGTATATTTGGTGGAACGCGGATTAATACTGGAACCATACGAAGTAGACCGCAAATCCAATGAAATAAAAACACTACCTGTAGTCATCAAACAGCTAGCCCTAAATGGTGTTTGCCTTTGATGCGATTAACACGCAAAAAAAAACTGCGAATTAATCATTGAGAGTGGTAATCACTACCTCGCGGCTCTCAAGGGAAATCAACCGAAACTGTTTGAGGCGGTAAAAGAGCAGTTTGTACCTGAGGAGACGGTTACAACAGCCAACAAAGGACATGGACGTATTGAACGCCGCACTGTTAGTATTTGTAAGAATTTGGCGAATATTCCCGAATGGGTGGGGCTAAGAACCATAATTCGGGTTGAATCTCAACGAACTCTAGTCCGTGACAATTATTTTGCCGAACAGCCGATACATACTCGATACTATCTCGCTTCTTTTGCTGACACAGCCTCTGCCTTTGGCGAACGAATCCGTTCATATTGGGGCGTGGAAAATAAAGTTCATTATGTGCGTGATGTCACTCAGGGTGAAGATAAATCTAGAATTCGCACTTCGCCACTAATCAATACTTGGGTAGTTGCTCGTAACTTTGCTCTAAATCTCTACCGTTCTAACCTCTTTGATAATATGGCTCAAGCTCAACGTAAATGTACCTTTGGGCTTGATACCCTCAAACGTATTTTTAGAATGAAATAGCCCTG
>JAJAZG010000180.1 GCA_026785865.1 Pseudanabaena sp. CAN_BIN31 | reverse complement strand
GGGTTGCTTTGAGTGAAGCAGTAATCACGGCTAAGTCATAAACCCAAGAAGCCTTGGCGCAGGCGCAGCGTGCGCCAAGGCTTCTTGGGTTTTAAGTTTTCTTTGCTACTATCGAAATTTGTCAAATTACCATAAGCTTAAACCTAAAAACTGAAAGTTCTTCAAAAAACTATGCCTAGAATCGAACGCGACTCCATGGGAGAAATGTCCCTCCCCGATGATGTTTATTATGGGATTCAAACTGTTAGGGCGATCGATAACTTTAAGATTAGTGGACTGAAGCCGCTCCCCACCTTTGTTGATGCTTGCTTGCTGATCAAGAAAGCCACCGCGTTAGTTAATGCCGAACTCGGTTGTATTCCTGTCGCCATGGGCATGGCGATCGCTGCCGCCGCCGATGAAATATTAGATGGACATTTACGCGATCAGTTTGTGGTGGATGTATATCAGGCAGGGGCGGGGACATCACATCATATGAATATTAATGAGGTGTTAGCCAATCGCGCCCTTGAAATTTTGGGTGACGAGAAAGGTAATTATCAAAATCTCAACCCTAACGATCATGTGAATTATGGGCAGTCTACAAATGATGTGATCCCCACTGCAATTCGGATTGGCGCATTATTGGCACTCGATCATGTCCTATTTCCTGCTTTAGCGAATCTGAATGAACAGTTGCGGATTAAAGCGATCGCCTTTTCTGGAATCATTAAATCGGGGCGCACCCATTTACAGGATGCCGTCCCCGTCAGGCTTGGCGATGAATTTCAAGCCTACGCCCAAATTATTAGCGATCATGTCAAACGCATTCACCTAGCTGCCGATGATTTAAAAACTTTAGGTTTAGGTGGGAGTGCGTCAGGTACAGGGCTAAATACACATCCCAAATATTGCGATCGCGTTGCCGAAAAGCTAAGTGAAATTACAGGATTTGAGCTAAAACCCGCCCATAACTTGATGGCAGCGATGCAGAGCATGGCTCCCTTTGTGAATGTTTCAGGCGCAATCCGTAATCTCGCTCAAGATACTTCCAAAATCGCCAATGACTTGCGCTTGATGGATTCAGGACCTAAAACAGGTTTGCGCGAAATCCAATTACCGCCAGTCCAACCAGGTTCATCAATCATGCCCGGAAAATATAATCCTGTAATTGCCGAGATGACAAATATGGTTTGTTATCAGGTGATGGGTTATGACACGGCGATCGCTTTTGCCGCTCAAGCAGGTCAATTGGAGTTGAATGTGATGATGCCGCTAATTGCCTATGATTTGATTCATAGTATTGAGATTTTAGGTCAGGCGATCGATACCTTAGCAACTAAGTGCATCAGGGGAATCACTGCCGTAGAAGATCGTTGTCTTGCCTATGCCGAGGGCAGTTTGTCGTTGGTGACAGCGTTAAATACTCACATTGGTTATTTGAATGCGGCTGATGTTGCGAAGGAATCACTTGCAACGGGTAAATCTTTGCGTCAAGTAGTTTTAGACAAGGGTTTGATGACGGAAGAGAAGTTGGCTGAAGTTCTCGATCTCGAAAAAATGAGCCGTCCGAATGGATAAACCATAATCAAAAAAGTGCAACTACGTTGCACTTTTTTGATTTTAAATAAATTTTAAATAGATTTTAAGGGAGAAAAAAATTATGTTAGCAGTAGCAGTTTTGGCGGCGGGTAAGGGAACGCGCATGAAGTCAACCTTACCGAAAGTATTACAACCCCTTGGTGGTAAATCCTTAGTTGAGCGAGTTCTGAATGCCACAGATGCTTTAAAAGCCGATCGCCGTATTGCGATCATTGGTTATTGTAGTGATCAAGTCCGTGAGGCTTTGGCCAATTATCCTCAATTAGAATTTGCCGAACAAACAGAACAATTGGGAACAGGGCACGCAATTCAGCAATTATTAGAACCATTGGCAGGATTTGTAGGCGAGTTAGTCGTACTCACTGGTGATTCGCCTTTGATGCGTACTGAAACGATCCAAGCCTTAATCGATAATCATCGCCATAATCAAGCTTCAGCAACTGTACTGACAGCGATTTTACCTAATCCGACTGGCTATGGTCGTGTTTTTTGCGATCGCGATATGCGAATAGAACGCATCATCGAGCATCGCGATTGCAATCCCGAACAGATTCTCAACCAGCGCGTCAGCACGGGAGTATATTGTTTCGATTGGCAACAGCTTGCCCTAGCTTTGCCAAAACTCAGCACAAACAACTCTCAAAAAGAATATTATCTAACCGAGGTTTTTGATTATCTCGATTCTGTTTATGCTAGCGATTTAGAAGATCCTGATGAGAGTTTGGGCATTAACGATCGCATTCAGTTATCCCATGCCTATGATGTCTTGCAAAAAAGAGCGCGAGAAAAATGGATGCGGGCTGGTGTGACGATGTTGCTCCCTGAAACAATTACCATTGATGATGAAGTGGAACTTGCGCCGAATGTGATTATTGAGCCACATTCCCATTTACGCGGTAAGACTAAAGTTGGTTCAGGCACAACTATTGGTCCTTCGAGTATGTTGTCAAATAGTATCATTGGCGAAAACTGCGTGGTGCAATTCTCAGTGATCGAAGATAGTCAAATTGCCGATAACTGTCGAATTGGTCCCTTTGCGCGGATTCGGGGTGAGTCAATGGTCGGCGAAAAATGTCGGATCGGCAATTTTGTGGAACTGAAAAATGCCAAAATTGGCGATCGCACTAATGCCGCGCACTTGAGTTATTTGGGTGATGCTACGCTTGGTCAGCAGGTGAATATCGGCGCAGGGACAATTACCGCTAATTATGATGGATTTAAAAAACATCAAACAGTGATTGGCGATCGCAGCAAGACTGGCTCTAATTCGGTTTTAGTTGCGCCAATTCAAATTGGTGAGAATGTGAATATTGCCGCAGGTTCGACAGTTGTGGAGAATGTTGAGTCAAATTCTTTGGCGATCGCTAGAGCGAAGCAGATTACTAAACCTGACTATTACGATCAAGAAGGACGAAAAAAAATTACTGAGAGAGGTGGGGCTTAATAACCTCCCTCGACTCAACCCTTGACCAATCATCAATTATAGCTGTAGGAGTTTTCGTAAGCTTTCAGCGATCGCCTGTACGGGGGTGAGCAATTTTGCGGCTTTACTGACTACGTTGAGAATACCGTCGATCGCCATGCCAATCAGGTCGCGATCGCCTTCTTTGTCATTGGCAAGTTTGCCGATTTTGTCCAAGTATTTGAGAGCTTTTTCTTTGTCAGGTTCTGCTAATTCGGGAGAATCGGTAATTGCTTTTTGTAAGTCGGTGAGAATGTCAGCAAGGTTGGCGGCTTCGGAGGTGTCGCTGTCACGGAGTTGTTGAATGGTGAGGGTGACAGTTCCACTGATATCGCCACCTGCAACGGTTACGCCTGTCATATTGCCGCCAGCGTTTAATGAAATATTTTGATTTTTGTCAGACATGGGATCTCCTATAACTTGTCCATAAATAATTCTATCGTTTGATTTAGTCGCTTGTAGACGGGCTATTTCTCTTAAATCAGCAATGCGATCATTTTTTTCGGCTTGCAGCGCTTTGAGTGTATGATTTTCGCCCTCTAAAAAACTGACTTTGCGAGTTAGGTCTTTAATTTGTTGATTGTCATTAGGATAGAGGCGTTTACCGACATCATAGGATTCATAAAAATCGGCATGAAGTTTGGTTTTATCTGCTTCAGTAGTAAGGACATCATAACTTCTTCGCAAAGCATCTTTATCCTTACCAAGAAATTTTGTTTGATCGGGTGTCATCTCTACTTCAGGGTTTTTGATGAGCATCTGCTGCATTGCATACTGAAAAGCGCTAAAGTTGATTTCATTTTTAAAGAGAAAATCGAGGGTATTTGCAAATTCTCTGACCAATAGAGCGAAGTCGCCTTCTGCAAAGTCACCACTGGCGGGTTTACGTTCTTGTCCTGCTTCGTCGATGTAAATATGAGTACAGATGACGTTATCGAATTTTGTCTCTGGATTAATTCCCCAATTAGCGATACGCGCACCTGTTAAAGTCGCACCTGAAAAGACGGTTCCTAATGCTTGAGAGCTACTGAGATTAGCATTGGTGAGTTTTGCTTCTCGCAGATCCGCACCATTGAAGTTTGCCTTTTGCAGATTGGCATCAACGAGATCGGCTTTTTGTAAATATACCCTATGAAAGTCAGCCGCTATGTAATTTTCTGCTCTGCCTTTGTCAGGATGGCGACATAAATATCTAACGCGATCATCCTCAAGTATCTTCGGTAACTTGCAAAGATAGAACTCTACCCCTTGCCAGTCAATCAAGTCATAATGAGCACCTGTGAAGTCTGTAACATGGATGTTTGCATTCACAAACTTGGCTCCAGTCAAATCTGCGCCGCGAAAATCTGCTCCTGTTACATTTTTAATCGTTTTGATAAGTACTTGTAAGAAATACCACGCTAAACCAAGTGCAATTAAACAGATGATGCTGTTCATAATACCTAAAGTGATTTTGCCAGCAAGAAATACATTGTAGGTTTGCCCCGCAATTACAACCGCAAGCGCAATCGCAAGCGCAATCGCGCCCGCAATCGCAAACGCAATCGTAACCACATCCACACCCGTAAACATAAACGCAATCGCAAACATAGCCGTAAACACAAACGCAAACCAACCCGCAATCGCAAACGTAACCGCAACCGAAAATACAAATGCACCCTCACCCACAAACATAAACGCAACCATACCTGCAACCGTAACTGCACCCACAAATGCAAACGTAATTAAAGTTATTAACTGTTTGCGACTCTTATTAGTTTTTGCGCTAGTGAAATTTGCATTGACAAGAATTGCCTCACGAAAATCGCAGCCTCGCAGATCTGCACCTGTAAAATCCGCACCTGCCAAATCTTTCCGTCCACGAAAGGATTTATTTCGCAAGTCTTGACCGACAAAAGAAAGAGCCATGTAAGTGTTAAAACTGACTGAAGTAAAAATATAGAGACATAAATATTCTATGTTTCAAGTATATTAACGCCTTTTTAAGGGATATTGAGGAAAATCGAGATGAACCAAAGATTTTTTATCGCAATATTGCCACCTGATGCAATTCAAACTGAAGTTATCCAAATCCAAAACTATTTTCGCGATCGCTACACCAATAACAAAGCCGCAACCAAATCACCACCGCACATTACCCTAATCGCTCCATTTGACTTGTCAAGCGATCGCCTTGAACCATTACAAATAGAACTAGAAAAATTTGCTAAAACGCGATCGCATTTCGCGATCAACTTATCAGGATTTGCCGCTTTTGCTCCTCGCGTCATTTATCTCAATGTCGCACCTAACCCAATTCTCCAAAGTATGTACAGTGACCTCACATCCACACTTACTAAAAATATCGATCTTGCTGATCCCTATGCCCACAGACCTTTTGTGCCACATATGACCATTAGCTCCTTGAATATGATAGATAGATTTTTTAATGAGGCTTGGGCAGAATTGCGCGATCGCCAAATTTATTTTGAGTTTGAGGCGATCGCTCTGACACTATTGGCACATGATCAACAAAAATGGAATATTCACGCTAATTTTTCGTTTCGAGCATAAAAATTGTGAAGAGCAAGCAAGTTATATATTATGTAATTCACCATAAAATATATTTGCAATTTTGGTGAAAACAACTATAATAAAAACATACCAGCCTCTAACCCACCAAAGTCATGAGCGCTATAATTTCTTCCCCTGCGGCAAGCCTGAAGTCCAACACATTAAATATTGCGACCGATGAGTATGGGCTGCTCACCGATCTTTATCAACTGACGATGGGTGCTTGCTATGTAAGCGAAGGATGCGATCGCGATCGCGCCAGCTTTGAATTATTTGTGCGCCGTCTTCCTGATGGATTTGGCTACCTAATCGCGATGGGCTTAGCGCAAGCAGTGGAATACTTGCAAAATATTCATTTCACCTCAGAGCAAATTGAAGCGCTGCAAGCCACAGGAATCTTCGCCAACGCCGATCGCCGCTTTTGGGAATTATTAAAAAATTTCCGCTTTGAAGGGGATCTCTGGGCAGTACCAGAAGGAACCGTACTATTTGCCAACGAACCTTTTTTAAGAATCGAAGCTCCACTTTGGCAAGCGCAATTAGTGGAAACCTATCTATTAAACACCATCAACTATCAAACTCTAATTGCCACCAAAGCCGCGAGAATGCGTGATGCAGCAGGCGATCGCATTACTCTTTTAGAATTTGGCACGCGCCGCGCCTTCAGTCCGCAAGCTTCACTTTGGGCAGCGAGAGCAGCACTGGCAGCAGGAATGGACGCGACTTCCAATGTATTAGCTGCACTCAAACTAGGAAGAAAACCGAGCGGCACGATGGCACATGCGCTAGTCATGGCAATAAACGCAACCGAAGGAAGTGAAGCCCAAGCCTTTAGCGCTTTCCTTGAAGTTTTCCCTAACAGTGCTTTATTAATCGATACCTTCGACACGATCGCCGCCGCCCGTAATCTTGCCAAAAAGGTCAAGTCTGGCGAAATGCAAGTTAAAGGAATTCGCATTGATTCAGGTGATATTGCGGCGCTATCCAAAGAAGTAAAAATACTCCTTCCTGATACTGAAATCTTTGCCAGTGGGGACATTGACGAGGCGGAGATCTTGCGATTCAAAGCATTAGGAGCGCCCATTGATGGCTATGGCATCGGCACAAAATTAGTCACAGGTGCGCCCGTCAATGGCGTTTATAAATTAGTAGAAATCAATAATATCCCTGTTTCCAAAAAATCAAGTGGTAAACAAACGATCTCAGGACGCAAACAAATCTGGCGCAGTTTTGAGAACGGAATCATCACAGGCGATCGCCTTACCCATATTTCTGAACTTCCACAATCTAATGAGCAACCTCTATTAGAATGCATCATGCACAATGGCGAGTTATTGAAGTCCCTTGATGATTTAGATGCGATCGCGCAACGTACTCGTAATTCTGTGAAGTCTCTACCACAAGCAGTTCGCAGTATTACTGAACTTCAGGCGATGAATGTAGCGATCGCTGAAGTATTGCTACATCAATAATCATCTCATGTAGCTAGACAAAAGAAAACTCATAAACCTGTGGTGTTTAAACCAGAATCATCACCTATTAAAGGATCTGTAGAACCTCCGTTTGCATCACCACTAACAAAAGCGCTGGTTGTTCCTCCTACAAGAGCAAATAAGCCTGAACCGATGCTGGGGCTTGTACTTCCTGAACCAGTGTTTAGCATCTGGGGTGGTAGAGTTAAAGTACAATTGTGTGATCGTAGCCATAAAGTTATAGTCCCTGTAGATTATCTCGGTCTGTATCTAAAATAAAAATGTTGTAGTTTTGAGAAGCTTAGTAAGTTAAGAGATCGCACATTCCCAAAATAAAATCACCAAGTCAAAGTTAACTAAGCCAAGTGTACTATGAGAAACTAAATGCTTCGGTTAAGGATTTATGGTCTTTAGATTATCAAAAGATTACTTACTGCGAAATTTATTCAAATAGCTGTAATCTTTTAGTAGCAGCCTTTCCAAATGAGTTAGCCAGATAGCGATCGCGCTACTTTGCGATTTTTATCGTAAATTAAAGAGAAGTAGTCGCTGTCGAGAGATATTCCTGAAGTTGCGATCGCAAAGACTTGTAACTCAAATCATCGGCATCAGGCATAGTTTCAATCGTTAAACCAAGCGATCGCTGATTAGATCCAGATACTTGTGCAGAAGATTCCCCTAAAGATTGCCATAATACCCAACGACTTCCGAGGGGCAAATAGGCGATACTGTCGTTGCTGTGGGAAAGCCATACTACAGGTAAATCAGGCATATCTTTGAGCAGATCTGGTGCGGAATCAGTCGAAATATTCACCGCCGCTAAAGCTTCTAATACAGCGCGATCGCTTTGGACTATTCCTGTATCATTTGTCCAGAGCCTGACACTCAACTTCGCTTTCTGAGCATAGAAGTAGAGCGAAGCCGCCGCCACTACTGCTTCTTCAAAGGCGGCTGGCTCCCATCCTGCGGAATTATCTAAGGCGATCGCCACTTCTTGACCACCGATAGTTACTTCCAATTCCCTTACTCGCAATTCGCCAAACTTAGCACTCGTCCGCCAATGGATTAATCTGGTCGGATCGCCCCAGCGATAGGGGCGTAGAGTTTTGGTTAAACCTTCTGTCGCATTACTGTAGTTATGTTGATCGCTATATTGGCGCGGACTCGTATCAAGCCCTAATTGATCGACCAATGGACATCGCTCAAGAGGTAACACTGTCGGATAAACGATCGCTTTCTGCCCTGATGGACAAATACGCCGACTGCGAAATAAGCCCAAGGGGCTGGAAGTAGCGATTTCGGTCGATCTAAACAAAAATACGCCGCGCTTAGTGGTTTTCGCTTCATACTTCCAGTTATATTCTTGAAGTGGCGCAATCAATTCAATCACCACATCTTGCTGCAAAATATTGGAGAGATTTTCTGGCAAAATATCCCGAACTTCCATCAATCGCTTCTCAGTTCGTCCCGTATTCTGAATCGTCAAATCAATCCATAGATCATCCCCGACGCTGACAGGATCGATCTGCGATCGCACCACCACCATTTCCGCCAGCAATCGTTTTGGCATCACCGCTCCCACAATCAGCAACGAAAAACTCACGCCACTAATCACATACAGCCATCCCGAAAGCGTGTTAGTCGCCGCCATAAAGAAGAACACCGTAAAGAAAGTATACATTCCCCCAATAAATTCTGGTGTCGCAAATCGCCATTCTAACCATTTAAAAAAGCGTTTAATCTTGGATGGGCGCTTGGGTTTAGAAATACGTTGCGGGCGATCGCTTGAGCTAGTTGACATATAGGTTTTTGGGATTATTCTAGCGCATAAATAAAGCGATTGGGTTGATCACGATTTTGATATATCTGCTTGACAAGACAGATGGGAAGCTTACGTTTACTGTATTTACAGTTTATTAAGGCTTACCAAAATCAAAAAAATTTTCTAGACTATTGACTTTTATTCTCAAATAAGCTTAAAGTATTTTCATTAGTTATTGCAAGTAATTCTCCTTAGTGTATTGACCATTTCCAAAAAATTAATGAAAAAAACTCTATTTTCGCCTCGTAATCTTGCTGTGGTTGTAGGATTAATATCTCTAGTAAGCTTGACTGCTTGTACTGAAAACACTCAAAACCCGCCTAATGCGGCTCAGCCCAGTCCTGCCAAAGACCAAGCCAAAGATGCTAAACCTGAAGTAGCACAGGCTCCGATCAAGGAAATTACGATCGCCTTTGCAACTCGCCGTGATACTAAAGATTTGCAAAGTAAAGTTGATCAAGTTTCGGCAATTTTATCAAAAGAAATTGGTATTCCTGTCAAGGGGGCGATCGGCGATGAAACTGCGTCTGTCGAAGCCCTGAAATCTAATCGTGCCAATGTCGCTTTTGTCAGTGGTCGAGCCGCTCTCAAGGCGGAACAACTGTCGGGTGCAAAAATGTACTTAGCCGAAGTTCGGGCTGACTATTCGGGCGGGAAATCTTATAATTCGATCTTTGTCGTGCCAGAAGATAGTCCTCTCAAGACTTTGGCAAATCCTCAACAAACTTTAGAACAGTTGCGAGGTAAGCGCATGGCGTTTACTTCCCGTTCCTCTGGTTCAGGATTCATTTTTCCAGTCAGTGAATTGGTGGGACTCAAGTTTGTCGATGGGCCCGATCGCTTAGAAAAGTTTTTTGGGAAAGTTACCTATGGGGACGGTTATAGTAGCGCTTTGCAAGCAGTGTTGCGCGATCAAGCCGATGTAGCCGCAGTTTCTGAATATGCATTGCTGCCACCTTGGATCACGGCTGAAGAGGGTAAAAAATTGCGGGTATTGCAAACAGTTCCCAATGTGCCAGCCCACGGTATCGCCATTGATGACAGTGTGCCTGCGGATCTGCGCGAAAAGTTGATTAATGCTTTTTTGAAACTGAATGAACCAGAGAATAGCGAGTTATTCCGTAGTCTCTACAACTCCACGCAGCTAGTCAAAGTCGATCACGAGCAGCATTTGGCGACTATGCGTACCGCAATTACGAGAGCAGGACTCAAGCCTTAGTTTCTAAGACCCTCACCCCTAGCCCCTCTCCCGCAGGCTACTTCTCAAAACCCCCTTTAATTCCCCCTTGCAAAGGGGGAAAACCAGAAATCTTGTTCCCTCCCCTTTGCAAGGGGAGGGCTAGGGAGGGGTTATTGATAAGATTTTAGAAATCACCTTAGTTGTGTGTACACCGTAGCTGCCTACGGGAGAGGGGGGTGAGGGCAGCTTCGCTAGGCAAAAAATAGATGTTGATATGCCGAGATTAGAACTTGAAAATTATGAAACCTTTATCAGAAAATAATTCGCCAGCGATCGCCTGCCACAATCTCCGCACCGCTTATCAATCCACTTTAAAACGTCCAATTTTAAATGGAATTGATTTACAAATTAATCGCGGTGAATTTGTAGCTCTGCTGGGACTAAATGGCGCAGGAAAATCAACACTTTTGCGATCGCTGGTGGGATTAGTGCCTGTCAAACAAGGCGAAATTCAAATCTGTGGGTCTACAGTTACACCAAAGCAACTTGATGAAGTTCGTAAAAATGTGGGCTTTCTCTTGCAAGGCGGCGGCTTAGTCGATCAACTTTCTTGTTTAGATAATGTCCTCTGCGGTTGTCTCGGCGAACTAAATACATGGCAGAGTTTGTGGGGATTTCCGCAACGCGATCGCCGTATTGCTAAGCAGCTATTACAAAAAATGGGTCTGCAAGAACAAATCTATCAAAAAGCGAGACAACTAAGCGGTGGTCAACGCCAACGCGTGGCGATCGCGCGTACCTTGATCCAGTCTCCCCAGATTTTGCTCGCCGATGAACCAACTACGGGTTTAGATATATCGGGTGTCAATCAAGTGATGAGTAGCCTACAGGAAATGCACCGCAAAGGATTGACAGTTGTTGTCGTACTGCACGATCTGGCGCTGGCGGCTCAGTACGCTCAACGGGCGATCGTTCTTCAAGAAGGGCAGATCTGTTATGATGGGAACTGTCAAAATGTGGAAAGACAGTTTGCCAAGTTGCAACATCTGTCCCTAGTTCCATCTGTCAATGCCGCCTAATGAAACTTCTTGATCGGATTCGTGCCTATACTTCTAGTCGTCATAACATCTGGCTAATCAGAGTTGTAATAATTATCGGCTTAGGTTGGGCTTATATCTGGTCATTAAAAGGCTTAAAAGTCGATCTGAAATTACTCCAGACCAGTCTGCCCTACATGGCAGATTTTCTGTCACGTCTTTGGCCGCCTGATTTGAGCATTTTAGATGTGGCAATCAAGGCATTGATTGAGACTGTGCAAATGTCGCTTTTGGGAACAACAATTGGCGCAATTCTCTCAGTGCCGATCGCCTTATTGTCTGCCCAAAATCTTTCGCCATTTTGGTTGCGATCGCTAGCCAATCTTCTTCAAAATGCTGTTCGCTCAGTTCCATCAATTATTTTAGGATTATTTTTTGTGGCGGCGACTGGCTTGGGTGCGCCTGCGGGAACTTTGGCTCTAGGAATTTATACGATTGGTTATTTAGCGAAGTTCTATCAAGAGGCGATCGAGTCTGTCGATAAGCGATCGCTAGAATCTTTGCAAGTCAGCCGCGCTTCATGGTGGCAAATTGCTCAATATGGTGTATTCCCGCAAGTTTTACCCCTCTGTCTTGGTTATACGCTCTATATGTTTGAATACAACATTCGCGCTGCTTCCGTTTTAGGCGTAGTCGGTGCAGGGGGAATTGGTTTCGAGTTAGTTAGTTATATTCGTGGTTTTGAATATAACAAAGCGATGACGATGATGTTGGTTTTGTTGGTGGTTGTAACGGCGATCGATGCGTTCAGCAGTCAATTGCGAAACAAGTTTAAAGTTGATTAAGTAGGTAGACATAATAAAATCCAAAAAGCTATAGCGTACTTTGCGCTAAATTACTACTACGTCAAACACCATAACAGTTAGTTCGTCGAAGAATTTAGAGCGCACTCTCATCTGTATTCTTGTTTTGCTGAAAGAGAGTAAATTTTTTTTGCGAATTTGAGATCATACAAATATCTATTAAATCTCATAGAAAGATTCAGATAACTTTATCTTAGTTGAATTAACTTGGTTTGTAAATGTGTTTTGTTATACAGAATGTATTTGCAAACTTGAGAAATAAGAGTTTGATACAAGTCAGCGATCGCCTAATGAGTAGAAGATTACCGAAGAGAAGAATACAGAAACGATTAGATAATAATCAATTGCTTGTATTGATATAGCGATCGCGCTTTAGATGTGGCGATCGCGTATCACCATCAAAATAAAGGCGATCGCTTAGCGTAGAATAAATTCAGTATGTATCAGCACAACAAAGAATCCTATGCAAAGTACAACTAATATTGAGCAAAGCATCTTACAAAATTTGCGATCGCTACCAATCGCAAAACAGCAGGAAGTTCTTAAATTTACAGAGCGCCTTCGCGAAACTCTGCCTAAAGCTGTTAAGCTATCTCTGCGAGAACTAGCGGCGATGCCTTTAGCCCAGAGGAATCAATACATTGCGCCATTCATTCTGAAAACTGCTGACGACTTTCTTAATGATCCAGAACTTACCGAGTTTTCTATTTTAGATACTGAAGATTGGGAACTTGAAGATGATCAACTCCTCTCAGAACTTGTAGATCGCTTATCACCATCAAAATAACGGCGATCGCCTAGTGATCTCGATAAACTCACAGGCGATCGCTACTCTAATCTTCGCTGTTTTTGGGCGATTTCTAAAAGTACGTCATAAAGAGTGGGTTCATTGCTTGCTCTAATATCATCTACTTCATGTTTGTGATGTGGAAAGGTAGCAATTTCAATGTGATGGGGAGCGTTATCATAACGAAAAATCATGACTAGATCTTCATTCATGTAATGGTATCGATATTTTAGCTTCTGTTTGACATCTGTGTTTTTCACCTCGACAAAATCTAATCGGTGGTTATTTTCAAAAATAATTGAGCCGCCAATGTAACCCTGCGTTGCATTGTAGGTTTTCTTGGTCAATGATACAAAACGTATATTTGGGAATTCCTGAATAATTTGTTCAAGATGGAGGAAATACGCTTCAATCATCTTAATTCATGGAGTTGAAGCTGGTTTTGACAGAGCATTTCATATAATCCTGACCAAACCATAAAATCTGCGTCATCCTCTAAAATACCTTGTGAGAACTTCTCTTGAAACTCTTGGGATGTCATCTGATATTTTTGTTCGAGTTCATCCAAATCTAATCTTAGATTTAAAATGCTTTTCTGTAATTCTGAGATTTGATAAGAGATAATACTTCGCGCAAAAGACTCGGTATCTTGGATGGAATTTAAAATCTTTTTAAGTCGTTGTTCGGTTTGTGGTTGTACAGAGAATTGAAAATTCAACATATTTCCTCAATTTTTCTTAACTCATGGTGATGATGCCATTTTAAACGATTGACATTATTATTTGCCTAATTTGCCGTGACTATTGATAGCTGACAGATAGTTTAACCAGAATGCGATCGCGTATCACCATCAAAATAACGGCGATCGCAGAGGCGATCGCGTTTTCTGACATATCAAAATTTTGGGGTTTGAATACAAGAAAGCCCTGCAATAAATTGCGGACTGAAAGCTAAAACCCGTTGAAACGGGTTAATAAAAATTCGGTCTTTAGTCAGTTTCAACTGACTTTAGCTTTGAGCCAAGAACTTTAGTTCTTGGCTATCTTGGCTTCTGCTATAAATTTAAGAGTCATCAGTTTCTAAAAGTTTAATAGTCGTTCCCTCGGAATGATGTTTCTTCTGATTGTCAACGTAGTTTTTAGCGGTTTCTAATTGCTTGCTGCCTAACGTAAATACACCATAGCTTTGTTGCCAGCCAAAGGCTAAATCTAATGATGAGGGTAGGTGATTCATGTGATAAGCGCTACTTCCCTTAATTTGTTTTACAAAATCTGAAATTGCAATCTTGGGTGGAATTGATGCGACGATATGTATATGGTCTTCTATGCCATTAATGGAGTGAACTATACATCCCATTGCATCTGATTTCCCAATTATGTATCCGTACAATTCTGGCTCTATATCTGGTGTGATCAGTGGTTGGCGTGCTGCTGTTGACCAGATTAGGTGGTAGTAGGTGCGCCAGAATGCCATGTTTGGATGGATTTGTTTTTGTGTTGTTTGGGTTGATTATACAGGGTTAAATTTATGTTCTGCAATAAATTATGCCCTGCAATAAATTGCGGGCTGAAAGCTTAAACCCGTTGAAACGGGTTGATGGAAATTCTTTTTAGTTGGTTTCAACTGGCTTTGGATAAGATAACGTGAGTTCGGGATAAGGTTTTGCCCTCAAAGCGCAGATAACCAAGAACTAAAGTTCTTGGCTCAAAGCTTAAGTCAGTTAAAACTGACTGGAAGATTTCTTGAAATTGTCTTTAACCCGTTTCAACGGGTTTTAGCTTTGAGCCAAGAACTTTAGTTCTTGGTATCCTAGTGGATAAGCGGAACCGCCAAAAGAGCGCCAGAGGCGCGAAGAGAGAGTATAATGAAGAGGGCAAAAGTGCAGAGGGTAAGTAAAGTCCTCACGAAGAGATAGAATCAGATCACAACTCGAAAACCGAGCATGTAGTTGCTGTTGCCCGTATCGAGCCTGAATCGAAACGCCGAACGACAATCGTTCGCGATGACGAGCCACGAGCCGCCACGCACTACATGTCTATTTTGTTGGCCATCTTTAAGCCAAGGCGAACCATCTTGAGGGATTCCTTTATAGTTAAAATGCCATACATCTTCGCACCATTCCCACACGTTGCCATGCATTTGATATAAACCCCATGCATTCGGTGAGAAACTATCAACATTAACCGTTTTCTGACGATATTCTCCTTTTGGTGCGTCACCATAGGGATAGTTTCCGTCATAGTTAACTAATTCGGATGTAATCGTTTCGCCAAAATGGAAAGCGGTGTTAGTTCCAGCCCGACAAGCATATTCCCATTCAGTTTCACTAGGCAATCTAATCGATTTTCCTGTTTTCTCCGAAGCTTTCTTACAGAACTCCTTCGTATCATCCCACGAAACGCCGACCACGGGCTGGTTTTTGCCTTGAAACTTAACATCATATTTCTCTGATGGATTCGTTCCCATCACCGCATACCATTGAGCATTCGTAATTGTAAATTTGCCCAGCCAAAATTCTTTTAGAGTTGCCTGATGCTGTGGTGTTGACCAATCCAACCACTTTTCTACATCTTCGCGTTTATTTCCATATTTCACTACATTATCAAGGGCAATTTGCCTTTCATCGGCTGGCATTCCCATCATAATTTTCCCCGCAGGAATCCGCAGCAGATCGAGAGTTACACCATTTCCTAAATTCTCACTAATATAATCAGTAGGCTTATCGGCTTGGACTTTGAACGATCTCTGTTCTATTTTTAGTCTTTCCTCTTGTTCAGCTTGTTTTGGTACAATAATTCTAGTGACAATAGCAATGATATCCTCTTCACGCAAACCTAAATGATTCTCATATTCCTTTAATTCCGCTTGTAAGACTTCACCAAAAGGAAATTCTTCCGCAATCGCCTCCAACAAAGCTTGCTCGTATTCTTCTAGCTTTTTAGCATATTCCTGATATGGACGTAAAATCTCGCTAATTATCGCATTAGCCTCTTCAGTAGAAATACGAAATGATTGAGATTTACCAGTTAATAGATTTCTAGCGATCGCGGAAATCTTCCCATTACTACGCTTGACAACCTTCTCAACTTCCTTCCGAAACTTCAATTTAGGATCGTCCTGCGCAGCCTTAGCCAATACAATCCGATGCCCTTCTTTGACTGGATAAAACTCAGGCGACATCAGATTATTGGCACTCTTCACCTTATCTCGCACATACTCATACAACTCATCCACCGACACATCACCATCATCATCGCGATCCGCCGCCCCAGTTCGCAAACCCTCCACCAAAAAATGCGTATAGAGCGATAGCTCAAACCCCTCTTGCTCAAACGCATATTGACTCGAATCCGAAGCTGTCAAAATCGCCCGACCTTCGCCGCCTAACTTTGGCAATACATTCACTGTTCCAATATCTTTTGCAGTCATACCCTTCGGGAAAGCCCCACTATGACAACAATCTAAAATTATTACTTGGCGCTTAGAACCACGCTGGTTCATCGCTCTATGCACATAGTCTGCGGAAACTGCTGTAGAAAGCAAATCATCCTTGTTTGTTGAAATTCCCGTTAAATAAAAATCGCTACGACTGTCTGTAACACCATGCCCAGAAAAATAAAACAGCAACAGATCATCCTTATTCCGATTTGCAAATAATCGAGAAAGTCCCTTTCTGATCGCAGTCTCATCAACATCGGTTAAAACCTCCACGTCCCCATCCAAAAAGCCGCCAATCTCAGGATTAACCAAAACTTGACGCAAAGCAACTACATCCTTCACCGCACTGGGTAAAGGCTTAAGATCTGCTGTGTAGTTACTAATTCCAACCAGTAATGCGTAACGCCCCATGTTTAGTCCTTTTTTCTAACCCTTTTTATTCTTGTCGATAAATGCTTGGATTTTGTCCATCGCAAAGGTTGCCTCTTCTTGACTATGAGCGCTAAATTTCATTTTCACACCATCAACCTCAGCCTCAACCGAGATCGGCTTACTACCAAGGCGATCTCCCAAAAAGCCTAACACCTTAATCGCATTTGCAGGACTCACATCAGCCTTGAGCAAACCTGTCAGAAATCCACCGATACTTTTATTGCCATCTGGTGGATTGGGATCGCGCACGCGATCGGCTGACTCGATATCACTGCGATCGCTCAACTCCTCTAGCAACCGCACCGCCTCATCATTTAACTCCTCACTCGTCAAATCTGAATCAATAAACGTAATCGTCAAAGCAATATTATTTTCAGAAGCCATGATTGCCGCAAAATCCACTAACTTTTCGATATTGTATCGCATTAATCTTAGAGATCGCGCTTTTAGATATGGCGATCGCTATTTGCTTTTTGGAGGGGTAATAAATAGATCGCATCTGAAGCAAAACCGCGATCGCTCAAAGAGATAATGCTGTTTGCGATCGCGCTTTAGATGTGGCGATAGGTGATCGACTACAAACCTTCGAGAACTTCCGCAGAAGATAACTTCCCCTTGATAGGTTCAAACTCATCTTCCAATAGCCATAGTTTCGCCTCTTCATAGCTATGACTCGTTAGTACAACTTTATAATTTTCAACAGGATCGAAAATCTGACATACACCATTCGTATCTCCAGTTAACATCAGCAAATATGGTGGAGACTGCATCGGATCGATCCAAACCTCAAGAAAACTCCAATTATCCTTCGCTGGGTCGAGTACGGGGGATAACATGATATCGATTGTTTGCATCTACTTTAGCCTCGCCATAAAATAACAAAATAGTTGAGCCATCCATGTCAAGCCTATAACCAATAGACTCCGAGAAGAATAGTCCATAACGATCATAGTTTCGGATATTTCCCGTAAATTCACCTACTTTTATAATGGCCTGTGCCACTTCATACATAGTAGCTTCATCATTAAAAACGTGAATAGAATGTCCTAATCTCAATAATCGCTGAGATTGTGGAGTGTTCGGCAAGTGTTTAGGAATATGTTTCGGATCGAGAAAAATCCCACTTGCTATACCTGCCATTGTTTTTTCTGAATTATTGCCGCGATCGCATTTTAGCTTAATCTAAGTTATTTGCGATCGCGCTTTAGATGTGGCGATCGCTGTACTGCCTCAGATGCGATCGCCTACTTTTGCATCTGTAGTAAGAAACAAAAAGAGGGCGATCGCCCTCTTTTTAAAACTCAATAAGATTGAAAACTAGACTGTTACGGCGACAGGAACTTCATCTGTGGCTTCAGGACTATTCTGCTCCGAAGGCGGTACAACTTGCCAGAACTTAGGCAAATAGCTCGACCAATTATCGAGAATCTCCTTAGCTCTAGAACTACCAGTCTGCTCATAGCTAAATTGAATTAGTTCCTTCAACTGGTTCTCACCTGCGATAGTACCGACCTTTTGTACTTTCAGAACTTCTTGACTGAGGCGCTCCTTAAACTTGCCATCGATATCGAGGAAGTAAGCAATACCGCCCGTCATCCCCGCGCCCACGTTGCGACCTGTGGTTCCGAGAACGACAATCACACCGCCAGTCATATATTCACAACAGTGATCGCCTGTGCCTTCCACTACGGCCTTTGCGCCAGAGTTACGAACTCCAAAACGTTCGCCAGCACGTCCGTGGACGAAAAGATAACCGCCTGTTGCGCCATAGAGACAAGTGTTCCCAACAATTGAGTTATCAGCAGGATTGAAGATACAGTCGGGCTTTGGCTTGATGCTGATGTTGCCGCCATTCATGCCTTTGCCGATGTAGTCATTGGCTTCACCGATCAAGGAGAGATTCAAGCCATTGATATTGAAAGCGCCAAAACTTTGTCCTGCCGCACCGACAAATTCGAGATTGAGGTGGCTGGCGAGTCCAGAGTTGCCATATTGCTTGGCGATCGCCCCAGATACTCGCGTCGCAACTGAGCGATCAGTATTGACGATCGCATAGCTTTTACTTAAATCAGTTTGATTAGCGATCGCTGCTTGTACTTCAAGATCTGCCAAAATTTCATCATCGAGAACCGCGCCGTTACTATGGGGAGTTGGCGAATGCTCTAACCAATTGCGATCGCTCTTGGTATCAGGCAGATTAATCAAACAACCCATATCAACTTGATTGATATCGAGTTTCGCGAGTTTCAAGTCTTGACGCTGTGCTAATAGGTCAGAGCGTCCGATGATATCTTTGAGCGACTTATAGCCGAGTTTGGCAAGGATTTGACGAACTTCTTCAGCTACGAAGTAGAGGAAGTTAACCACGTTTTCGGGTGTGCCGGGGAAGCGCTTGCGGAACTGTTCTAATTGCGAAGTTACGCCAACGGGACATTTATTAGTATGGCAAACTCGCGCCATGATACAACCTTCGGCAATCATCGCCGCCGTACCAAATCCGTATTCTTCACCACCAAGGAGAGCCGCGATCGCCACATCCCAGCCAGTTTTGAATCCGCCATCGACTCGCAGCAATACGCGATCGCGTAATTTGTTACCCATCAGCACTGTATGCACTTCGGCTAAACCAAGTTCCCAAGGCGAGCCAGCGTGTTTGATCGAACTCAAGGGTGACGCGCCCGTACCGCCATCAAAGCCAGAGATTTGGATAATATCAGCGTTGGCTTTAGCAACCCCTGCGGCGATCGTGCCGATACCGATTTCTGATACCAGCTTGACCGATACTTTCGCAGTGGGATTGATTTGGTGGAGATCGAAAATTAGCTGTGCAAGATCTTCGATAGAGTAGATGTCGTGGTGCGGAGGCGGTGAAATTAGCGATACTCCCGCTTTAGAATTTCGCAACATCGCGATGTAGCTACTAACCTTAGGACCTGGCAACTGTCCACCTTCACCTGGTTTCGCACCTTGCGCCATCTTGATTTCCAATTGATTGGAACTGACGAGATAGGAAGGTGTGACCCCAAAACGTCCTGAAGCAATCTGTTTAATTGCCGAGTTAGCACTGTCGCCATTTTTTAAACCTTTGAGGTGAGGGAATGATGTCGAAATTCCGTTGTCATCCACATCATTGATCGGTAAATAGCGAATCGGATCTTCACCACCTTCACCGCAGTTAGATTTACCGCCAACGCGATTCATGGCGATCGCCAACACTTCATGGGCTTCACGACTCAAAGCGCCTAGGGACATTGCCCCAGTACAAAAGCGCTTCAGGATTTGAGAAGCATCTTCTACTTCTTCAATTGGGATGCTAGGGCGATCGCTCTTAAATTCGAGTAAATCACGTAACGCCGTTGGGGTGCGATTCTGTAACTGAGTCCGATAGACTTCGTAATGGTCATAGCCATCACCCGCAACAGCTTTATGTAAAGCCTTCGCCATTTCGGGGCTGTTCATGTGATATTCACCAGTGGGGCGATACTGCACGAAGCCGTAATTTTCCAGCTTTTTGATGTGCAATTCAGGGAAGGCTTGATGATGGAAGCTGAGTAACTCAGAAGCAATATCGGCAAAATTCACACCACCAACGCGGGAAACTGTTCCCTTGAAAGAAATATCAATTACTTCAGAGCCAATGCCGATCGCCTCAAAAATTTGTGCGCCGCTATAGCTTGACAGCAGTGAAATTCCCATTTTCGAGAGAATTTTTAATAGCCCGCCTTCAACTGCTTTACGATAACTATCTTGAACTTGACTAATTGTCAGAGACTTGATTTTGCCACTTTGCATTTGGGTTTGAGTCTTAGTCTTACCCCACCATTGGCGCGTAGTCTCAAAAGCAAGATAAGGACAAATCGCACTCGCTCCATAACCAATTAAGCAAGCAAAATGATGCGTACTCCAACATTGAGCCGTATCGACAATAATCGAAGCTCTCATGCGAAGCCCTTCCGCACAGAGACGGTGATGTACGGCTCCCACTGCTAACAATGGCGGAATATAGGCATTCTCGGCATTGAGATTGCGATCGCTTAAAATCAATAATTTCGCACCATTGCGAACCGCTGCTACGGCAGCATCACTGAGTTTCGCGATCGCATTTTTTAGACCATCAGCGCCTGAGGCGATCGCAAACAACATATCTAATTTAGTCGCCGCAAAACCGAATGATTGTAATTCCTCAAGTTCTGTCTCATTAATGACAGGACTACTGATTTTAATCTGATTCGCTGCTTCAGGAGTGGCAAGCAATAAATTCGCTCTCTCTCCCAAAAACATCGACAAAGACATCACCGTCCCTTCACGCAGAGGATCGATTGGTGGATTTGTTACTTGTGCGAAGCGTTGCTTGAAGTAGTCATAGAGCAAATGTGGACGTTGTGATAGAAATGCTAAAGGCGCATCATCACCCATACAGAAAATTGGTTCTTTGCCATCTTGAGCCATGGTTTCGACCACCATTTCTACATCTTCAAGAGTGTAACCAAAGGCAGTTTGATGGGCGAGAAGCTTCTGTTCATCCAGTGTTGTCGCTGCATAAAATGGCTTTGCCTCAAGCTGTTTACGACTTTGCTTAACCCATTCACCATAGGGATGAGCCTTAGCAACACGTTCCTTAATGTCCCAATTATGCAAAATCTCATGAGTCTGCAAATCCACCGCAATCATCTGTCCAGGACCAAGACGACCTTTTTCGATGATTTCAATTTCAGGAATATCCACAGTTCCCGCTTCCGAACTCACGATCACCATGCCATCACTCGTAATCATGTAACGCGCAGGACGTAAGCCATTGCGATCGAGCGCTGCACCGATAACTTTACCATCACTAAAAGCTAACAACGCGGGTCCATCCCATGCTTCCTGCAAGCCACTGTAATATTCGTAGAAATCAACAATTGCTTGGCGATCGCTTAAATCTGGTTGATTCTCATAAGCCTCTGGTACAAGAATCATCATTGCTTCGAGTGGACTACGCCCTGTCTCAATCAACAACTCAAAAACATGATCTAAAGTAGCCGAATCGCTCTCATTTGGTTTGAGAAATGGTAACAAACCTTTGAGGCGATCGCCTTTTTCATCCACCCAATTAGGATGCGTGAGATCGCCCTGACGCGCTAAGAACCAATTAGTATTCCCTTGTAACGTATTAATTTCACCATTGTGACCGAGAAACCGCATCGGTTGAGCAAGCGGCCATTTTGGTAGAGTATTCGTGCTAAAACGGCGGTGATAAATTGCATAAGCCGAGACATAATCAGGATTTTGGAGATCGTCATAAAAAGCGGCTAGCACCGCCGATCGCACCATGCCTTTATAAATCACTGTCGCATTAGAAAAAGATGGCACATAAAAATCACTATTCTGATCAGGGGTAAGGTTTTTTACCTCAAGCTTAGTGCGGCGGCGGGTAATGTAAATCGCTTTTTCAATCTGGTCAGAATTTTGATGAATCGCATCCGCCACGAAAATCGCTTGCTCAATCTGTGGTTGATTTTCCTTAGCTTGCACGCCCAATACTTGCGGCTGCACGGGCACAACCCGCCATCGCAATAACTTTAAGCCTTCTTCTGCGGCAATTCGCGCCGTAATTTCACGACATTTTGCCGCGCGATCGCTGTCCTGTGGCAAGAAAAACATCCCCAGTGCTGAACGCTCAGGATTAATCGCCAGATCCGCAAATTCTTTTTGCAACAAACCCCAAGGGATCGCTGTCATCAGCCCTGCGCCATCGCCTGAGTCTTGGTCAGCGCTACAGCCGCCGCGATGCTCCATACAAGTCAGCGCTTTGAGCGAATTACTGACGATTTTATGACTAGCACGACCTTCTTTGTCTGCAATAAAACCCACCCCGCAGGCATCCCGCTCTTCCACTAGCCAATAAGGACCGGGGATCAAATTGGTAGTTCCAAACTGATTAGACTGACTTGTATTCACGCGGCTCATTTCCATCGGATTAATTGTTGCTATCAAAAAATATAACGCAAAGCAAATATTTCAACAAATTGTGTGAGTTAAATGTCTGATTTAATTGCTGCGCGGGGAAATACTAATTATAAACCACAAGAATTTTACTTGTGTTCTGCTTACTACACTTTTTGGGTGTATTTTTAACTGTTAGCAGTTTCGATAACTTGAATAATGGCTTATTGGCTCCTCAAAAGTGAACCCGATGTTTATTCCTACGCCGATCTAGAGCGCGATCACCAAACGATTTGGGATAACGTGAATAACAATCTGGCGCTCAAACATATCCGCACGATGCAACCTGAAGATTTAGCGCTGATTTATCATACAGGCGGTGAACGACGCGCTATGGGGATCGCTGAAGTGATTAGTTTGCCCTATGTTGACCCAAAGTTAAATGATCCCAAACGGGCAGTAGTTGATGTCAAAGCTGTGCGATCGCTCTCTCAGCCTGTTACCCTTGCTCAAATCAAACAAGATCCCGATTTTGAAGGCTGTGATTTGATTCGCATTAGCCGTCTGTCAGTTGTCCCCATTTCTGAGGCACATTGGCAAAAAATTTTAAAACTTGCGGAATAATTCAGTCGCGATCGCCTTAGCATCATCATAATGTTTTTAGAGAATTTGGCGATCGCCAAATCTAAAGCGCGATCGCCTTTCCAAAAAGGAGCAGTAAATTTATGATGATCGCTTAATCGTTTTTGTATACTTCTCTTCTATGTTTGCATTGCAATAGTAGAACAGTTTTATCTTTGTCAAGACTTTCATAACGCACTCGATAGTCTCCAATCCTAATACGATATTCGTTCTCGTATCCCTTCAGTTTTGTTACACCAATGTAAGGTAATCATTTTTCTGATACTCTTCGCGTACTTGGTGAATTTCTGCTTTTGGCTCATCGTCTTCTAACCAGTCTGATTCTTCGGCTTGGGCGATCGCTTCATCCAGAATTAGCCAAAGTTGATGTTTTTCCCCTAATGTGAGGGCGCTTATGGACTCAATAGCGATACTTAATGCTTGGGTCATAGTTTACACCTCTAGATTTTGAGCTTGCTAATATTCTACTCATTAGGCGATCGCTGTGTTGCCTCAGATGCGATCTATCGCCTCTTCCAAGAGCAAATAGGCGATCGCAAATAATTTAAATCAAGCTAAAATGCGATCGCCTAGCAGTATTAGGCATTAGTCAGGATTAATCTAAAGTCTGCAATGATTTGCTAGACTGTGTGATGGCAATAGTCAGAAATTTATATGCAAGAGGTTGAAGAAAATCGTAGACCACCAAGAGGACTTAAGCTAGCGGAAAAACATATACAGAAGCATTTGCCAGATACACCACAAATGTTAAAGCTGTTGAAAGAGGATGGTAAGGCTCATGTGTTTAATGATAGTGAGACCTTGCTAAAAGTTACGAAAGATTTATTTGCTAATGGTGAATTTATTGGTGTTGTGGGCGGTCACGAACGTTACGGGATGCAGTTTGATTTTGCTATTGGATATAGAATTGATCTAGTAGGAAATCGGTTGCCGTTGTATTTTGCAGAAATGAAAATTAGTAAGGGTGAATATCATGTCATTCCGCGAACAAAACCTAGCAAAGTTGTCTAGTTGGAAATTTATTGAAATGTGGATCGATCCGACTCATGATCTTCCATATATTTTAATGTTAGTTGGAGATGTTGACGGAAATTATAGTTTGTACGATCCAACGGAAGGCTATAAAGTAGTCTACTCTGCAAGGGACTATGAGGCTGTGAAAGATTTTTTATTGGAAGATGAATATGAACAAATTCGGGGTAGATATCAAGACTTAGATTCTGATATTTCTACGCAATCACTTGTTATAGAGAATAAATCTCAAAATTTAGAGCCATCTCAATCTCAATTAACACTATCCACAAAAGAACTTTTGATGGGGGCTTATAGCGAAACTGAGTCTATAGCCAAATAATTTCAAATGTAATTTAAATTTTCAGCAGCGATCGCAGTTTTGCCTCAGATGCGATCGCTAAGCGTTGATACAATGCTTCTGGTATTTGTAAAACAACTGTTTCAGTCATATTGCTAACAGCGATGAAACAAGAAGAAAAAATAAGGTTAAAGCCTAAAACGTAGGTTAAAATCTTAGCATTAGTTTTTTTGCAGTCTCGATCACGATAAGCTGCAAATGTTAGAATTTCATCCATGACTGATTACCACATTGCTCGACCAGAAGAAAAAACTTTAGTAGATCGCATGACAAAGGCGATCGCACAACCAGAAGCATCTCCCATGATGTTTTATGTTTGGGGTATTGGGGGAGTGGGTAAGTCTACAATATTGATTAGGACTCAGGAAAAGCTAGAGGAACAGTACAAAAATAAAGTTCATTTTGTTAAGATTTCTTTTGGGGCGATTACGGAAACACCGCTTGATGTGATGGTAAAGCTGCATGAGAGTTTACCAACGCAAAAAGGTTTATTAGCTACCGATCCTTTTGCTAAAAAACATAAAACCTACAAAGAAACTCTCCATGCTTTGCAATTTGAACCTATTGAGGAAGGGGGGACAGTTAGTAAAGAACAAGTCGATTTAGTAAAGCAGGTTAGCAAGTTGATCCTAAATGCAGGAGCTTTAGCAGGTTCATCGGCTATGACTATGGGGATAAATACGCCTTTGTCTGCATTTGCATCTTCGATGACATCGGCTGCGGTTAGTAGTTTGGTGGATACAACTGTTGATGGTACTAACGCAGTTTTATCGCTTAGGGATAATTTGCTTGCAAAGCATAAGGCTACTCAAAAGGCAGATATACAGGAGTTGATGCTAGAGCCTTTACCTAAACTTACTCAAGCCTTTGTAGAAACTTTGGTGAACCATGCTAGACAAGTCCCAGTTGTACTGATTTTGGATACCTATGAGAAGGTTTCGCTAAATGTTGATCGATGGTTGCGGGAGATGCTGCTACAGAATAAAGAACTAAAAAACAGCAAAGTCCGCTTAGTGATGGCGGGACGGTTTCAGTTGTTCAAAAAATCTGAATGGAAAGAATTATCTAGGGAGTCTAGGTTAGTTCAAGAAATTTCGTTGAAGGAGTTTGAGAAAGAACAGATCAAGAGTTATTTAGAAAAAATAGGTCTTTCTGACAAAAAAGATATTGAGAAACTAAATAAAGTTACTAAAGGGTTGCCGTTTTACTTAGACCTGATCAGAAAGAATAAGGAAGATGGTGAGCCAATTAATTTTACTGAGGAAATTTCTGAACGATTATTTAAGGGTTTGACTGAACAGCAAAAAAGTTTGTTGCAGTTGGCAGCTTGTTGTCGTTGGTTTGATAAGCCTTTGCTACAGAGTTTAGTGGCTAGTCAAGATCTTGATTTTGTAATTGGTGTCGATCCTAGTCTTAATTGCTTCGAGTGGCTGAAAGGTTATGACCTTGTTGAGTTTGTCGAAAATAGTAATTACAGGTATTGTCTGAAGGATATTGCAAGAGATGTGATTCGGCAGTCTCTTCATGGCAATAGTTCTAATGAGTTTCGGAATATACATTCACAATTACAAAAATATTTTGAGGAATTAGCAAATCAGGAAGTACCGCTAGATTTATATGAATCGGAGAAGTATGAAAATGAAATTTGGTGTAGATATACTGCCGAGGCTATTTATCACGCATTTTTCAATTTACGCCGAGATGAATGTAAGCAATATTTCTTAAATCATTTTTTTGCCTCTCGCTTTTTTGGTCAAATTGCAGTTGTAATTGCTCCTTTTACCGCCATCTCCGCCGAATCAGAACTCTCTGAGAACATTCTTGTATTTCAGGAAAATAGAAAATTATTAGAAGATATAGCTCGAGTATTTCCTTTGGGTTGGATGGAAATGAATTCTGCACCTAAATATGAATTTCAATTCAAAGATACTGATTTACCAAAGGAGATATTGGAAAGAATGCAAAAAGAACTTAAGTTACAAGCAGAAAAGTCTGAAATTGTTTTAAAAGAATTTTATGTTCAATTTAATTCTTTATCTAATGAAATAGCTAAATGGGTTGCTCTAATGAGCAAGTTCTGGCGTTGTCCCTCTGATCAAAAATTAGAGGTACTGAAACAAGCCGAACAGCAGGCTAATTTGCTTGAGAATAGAATAAATCCAAAAGCTCATAGTGGTGTTTTCTTTGAAATTGCTAATGCTTACATTGCTTTAGATAAATACGAAGAAGCGATCGCCGCCTATGACCGTGCCCTCCAAATCAAACCTGACTTCCACGAAGTATGGAACAACCGAGGCATTGCGCTATTTAATTTAGGAAGAAATGAAGAAGCGATCGCCGCCTATGACCGCGCCCTCCAAATCAAACCTGACTTCCACGAAGCATGGAACAACCGAGGCAGTGCGCTATTTAATTTAGGAAGAAATGAAGAAGCGATCGCCGCCTATGACCGCGCCCTCCAAATCAAACCTGACTTCCACGAAGCATGGAACAACCGAGGCAG
>JAJAZG010000179.1 GCA_026785865.1 Pseudanabaena sp. CAN_BIN31 | reverse complement strand
GGTTCATGCCCATAATTATAACAACCAAAAACCCCCCCCCCCAAAAAACCAAACACCACCACAAAAACCACAAAAAAAAAAAAAAAAAAAAAAACAAACCCCGGGGCCCCCCCCCGCCCCCCCCCCCACAACTTTTTGGGTTTTGGTTTTTATTACGCCTACCTACTTAGTAGGTGAAGTATATAATATGCTCCAGAACAAGGGGCTTAAGCCCCTTGTCTATAAATAAAATAAGTAACCCAATCAACTAAAATTAATGGAATGATTCGTAAAAACTACGTCCTAAAACTCTATGTCGCAGGCAACACGCCAAACTCGGTGCGGGCTTTAAAAATGCTTAACGATATCCTTGAAAAAGAGTTTCAAGGAGTTTATACATTGAAAGTCATTGATGTGCTTAAAAACCCGCAACTAGCTGAAGAAGATAAAATTCTCGCTACTCCCACATTAGCGAAAATTTTGCCACCACCAGTTCGGAAAATTATTGGCGACTTGTCCGATCGCGAAAAAGTATTAATCGGACTAGACTTACTATATGAGGAACTAATTGGCAATGACTAGCTCAGCGATCGAAAACAATAACGACAGTAAAAAGCAACAGCTAGGTGTCCAAAAGTTACGCACCATGATTGAGGGATTAGATGACATCACTCATGGCGGAATGCCAAGGGGGCGATCGACTCTCGTAAGTGGAACTTCGGGTACTGGAAAAACTCTCTTAGCTATGCAGTTTCTCTACAACGGCATTACAGGCTTAGATGAGCATGGCGTATTTGTCACCTTTGAAGAGTCACCAGCCGACATTATCAAAAATGCCTATAGCTTTAATTGGGATCTCCAAGAACTAATCGACCAAGGGCGCTTATTTATCCTCGATGCTTCTCCCGATCCTGAAGGGCAAGAGGTAGTCGGCGATTTTGATTTGTCAGCACTAATCGAGCGTATCCAATACGCAATCATCAAATACAAAGCGAAGCGGATCTCGATTGATTCGATAACCGCCATATTTCAGCAATATGACTCTCTCGGCTTAGTTCGTCGAGAAATTTTTAGGATTATTGCACGTCTCAAGTCTTTGGGCGTAACTACAGTCATGACCACTGAGCGCGAACTAGAGTATGGCCCCGTAGCTAGATTTGGAGTAGAAGAATTCGTTTCCGATAATGTCATTATTTTAAGAAACGTCTTGGATGGAGAACGCCGCCACCGTACTGCCGAAATCTTGAAACTGCGCGGAACCACGCATATGAAGGGTGAATTCCCATTCACGATGACCAGTAAAGGCATCAGTATATTTCCCTTAGGTGCAATGCGCCTCACTCAAAAATCTTCAAATATCAGAGTTTCTTCGGGCATCACCACCCTTGATGAAATGTGTGGTGGCGGTTATTTCAAAGATTCAATCATCCTTACCACAGGCGCAACAGGTACTGGCAAGACCCTGATGGTGAGTAAGTTTATTGAAAATGGTTGCGAAAATGGCGAACGCGCAATTTTGTTTGCCTATGAAGAATCTCGCCAACAGCTTACCCGCAACGCTACATCTTGGGGAACCGATTTTGATAAGTGGGAAAATTCGGGCTTATTAAAGATTATTTGTGTCTATCCTGAGTCCTCTGGATTGGAAGATCATTTGCAGGTAATTAAGTCTGAAATTGAGACCTTTAAACCATCTCGAATTGCGATCGATTCTCTCTCAGCTCTGGCTAGAGGCGTAAGCAATAACACCTTCCGTCAATTTGTAATCGGCTTAACAGGCTATGTCAAGCAAGAAGAAATCACTGGCTTATTTACAAATACAACCGATCAATTTATGGGTTCCCATTCGATTACCGAGTCGCATATTTCTACGATTACAGACACAATTATTCTGTTGCAATATGTGGAAATTCGTGGGCAAATGTCGCGTGCAGTGAATGTGTTTAAAATGCGTGGTTCTCGCCATGACAGCCGTATTCGCGAGTATATCATCACTGATCAGGGCGCACAAATTAAGGATTCATTCCAAGGTTTTGAGCGAATCTTGAGTGGTTCACCAACGCGGGTATCAGTCGATGAGAAGTCGGAATTATCGCGGATTATTCGCGGTGTATCGGTCGAACCTCTGGAGTAAAGGCTTTTTTATTAACTTATAGAAGATTGCCCTCACCCCCCAGCCCCCTCTCCCTAGGGGTGAGGGGGAGTAAGATGCAAGTATTCTCTTCTCTTGTTCCCCCTAGGGAGAGGGGCTAGGGGTGAGGGTCTTAGAAACTTGTGCGTAATATGGCGTAACAAATCATACTTGAAATTTGGAAGGATAACTGCTAAATTAATGAAGTT
Source organism: Pseudanabaena sp. CAN_BIN31 (assembly GCA_026785865.1). Taxonomy (GTDB): domain Bacteria; phylum Cyanobacteriota; class Cyanobacteriia; order Pseudanabaenales; family Pseudanabaenaceae; genus Pseudanabaena. The sequence continues at coordinate 1,172 of JAJAZG010000179.1, read as the reverse complement.
ATATATGTGAAAATAATCGCAACTAAATCAATAATGACAACCTTAAATATGAAAAAAATCTGTGCGGGGGGGGTAGTTACTCTCTTGGCAAGTACTCTAGCCTTTGCAGCCTCTGCTGATGCGATCGGCTTTTCGGGCGCATATATTCCTGCCAACTTTACCTTGACCAATATCAATGCCAATGGATCTGTAAATACATTTGGCGCTCCAGCGTCCATTGCTTTGACTGGTAGTAATAGTGGTGGTGGTTCTGGTTCTGGTTCTACCACCTACACTGCTTTTGCTGCTGCTGCTGGTACGGTTAGCTTTGACTGGAGTTACACGACAACCGATGCTGCTACGTTCTACGATCCTTTTGGCTTTGTTAAGAATGGTGTTTTCACTCAACTTACTATTGATAGTTTTTCAAATAAAAATGCTAATGGTACGGCTTCCTTTGCCGTTATCGGAGGAGATACTTTTGGTTTTCAGTCTAATACTGGGGATAATGGTGGTGGAGCACCAACTACGACGATTACCAACTTTTCAGTCTCTGATGCAACCGCAGTTCCTTTTGAGTTTGAAGCCACAGGTGGCTTCCTCGTAGTTGGCGCTTTGATGTTGACAAAAAAGATGCTCAAGAAGAGAGCCGAAGAGAAGCTGAAATAGCCATAAACTGAGGTCGCGATCTGGTTGACTGACAAAATCACTTGAAACCCATGTCAGGCAATATGCCTGACATGGGTTTTAAGTATTTTTGTGGTGCGGGCATCCTGCCCGCTTTTTAGTGAGCTTTGTCAGTCAATCAGCAGCCATTAACAACCGAGAGATTCGCGAGTGTCAACACCTGTTTTAGAGTTTGTGCCAGATGCATTAACACAAAGTTTTTTTAACTGCTGAGCATCTATCAATGCATTGGTAAAGTCAGCACCAGTTACATCAATGTTATCAAACTGCGATCGCAACATATTAGCGTCTGTAAGAATAGCATCACTTAAATTCACATCCTTAAATCTAGAGACATAAGCAATCCCCGAACTAAAATCACTCCCATGCATATTCGCTCCATCAAGTAAAACTCCATTAAAGAGTGCGCCGCGCAAATCAGCATTAGTAAAATTAGCATTCTTTAAAGTAACGCTAGTAAACTCAGCCCGAATCAAATTTTTCCCAGAAAAGTCTTCACTACCTGC
>JAJAZG010000178.1 GCA_026785865.1 Pseudanabaena sp. CAN_BIN31 | reverse complement strand
TTTTGTTGCTTTTTTCCATATGATAAACCAAAGTGTTACGTCAATTTTTTCGTTTGTAAAAAAATTTAAAAAACCTGACCCCCCCGCGCTGCGGCCGCCACAGATCCTTAATAGAAAGGTCTTAGGATTTCTAAAACCACATCTGAAGCGCGTTTAGCGTCTTCGGGTTGATCTAGGGTTAGACTAACTTCCGCCAACCTCTTTTCTAAGACTTCAAATGTGTCGTAAGTCTGAAAGGTAAGCTGGATCAAATCATCAATATCGTAGGTATAGAGTGCTGACCAGTCGCGCTCTTGAGGACTAAAACGATAATTTAAGGCAGAAAATAGGAGTATTTTAGCTTGGAGAGGGCTGATATTTTTTGAAATGTCAGCGCGTAAATCAAATAGATTCGTTAAATATTTGAGGTTATGTGTATGGGGAATCGTGTCGGAATCATTTTGATCAGATCTATTAGCGATCGCCGCCGATATTTCTGGGTTTAAAAAGCTTTTGGGGAGTTTACCTTCATCGCGCAAGGTATAGAGAAATCCAAGGCTATCGATAATGCTATCAGCGGCAAGCAGATAGTCTGATTGTTTACTAAGTTGTTTGATATTGCTATTTAACTTCTGCTTAAGCACATTGAGATCGGGAAACATGATCATCAATTCGCGAACAAGCTGACGCATTTGCAACGCTTTAACTTCGTTAACATCATTTGACCAAGAATCATGACAGGTAAAGAGGATAAGTCGTTTGATGCGAAGTACATTGCTGTCTTGCTCCAAGCTATCTATAACTTCCTCTAGAAGACTTGAATCTTCCATATTTTTGTTACGCGATGCAATGCTTATTTGTCATATTGATAGATTGAGGCGGTCTAAGTCAAGGCTAATAATACAGCCAGTCCAAAGCTTTGCCTCTATTACTTAAGTTATGAGTGCAATTTGCCATCAGGCATAGTTGCACCATTAAAGATAGTGCCAATTGTACTAGACCCACTAAGTTCCGCTCTGGTCAAAATGGCATTGCTAAAATCGGCTCCATCAAGATTGGCTCTTACTAAATAAGCATCAACTAGACTCGCTTCATGAAAATTAGCTTTATCTAGTAGCGATCGCGATAGATCGCTACCATTAAGTATCGCCTGAATCAAGCTTGCATTACTTAAATTTGCCATGCTTAGATTCGCTTTACTCAAGTTAGCGCCAAATAAGTTGGCGAAACGCAAGTTAGCATTTTTGAGATCGGCTTTGATCATGTTTGCGTCCTTGAGATTAGCCTCGGTGAGATTGGCATGACTAAGATTTACCTCAGTAAAAATTGTGCCGATCGCGATCGCGCCACTGAGATTTGCGCCTTGCAAATTGACTCTTGAGAGAGTCGCTTCACTCAGATTTGCTCCTGAAAGATCGACCCCTGTAAGATCGGCTCCACTCAGATTTGCCCCGCGCAAATCTGCCTTGCGTAAATTTGCGCCGCTCATGTTTGTAGGTGGATAGCCGCGCTCTTCCCGCATTAGTGCCGTGCTCAAGATGGCACAACGCAGATTTGCGCCACGGAGATTGACACTGCGTAAATCTGCCTCATTAAGATTGGCATCCATTAAGTTAGCAAGGGAAAGATTTGCCCCAAACAAATTCACCCGTTGCAACATGGCTCCATGTAAGTCAGCCTCAGTCAGATTGGCACTCATCATGATCGCTTGGTTGAGAGTTGCCCCACCCAGTTTTGCGCCCGATAAATTGGCGTGATTAAAAGTGACTTTGTTGAGATAAGCAAAAACAAAATTAGTGCGTCTCAGGTCAGCTTTAGTCAAGTTAGCACCGATTAAATCGCTATTAGACAAATTGGCATTAGCAAGATTTAAACTGACAAAGTCACGCCGACCAGAAGCATATTCTTTCAGGAATTTTTCTGCGCTCATGATTTATTTATGAAAGTACTCAGAGCCTTGGGCTGTTACAAGATTTTGATGTGGTAGAGAGATCGTAATCCATGCTCCGCCAGTTTCAGGATGATTTTTGGCAACGATCGCCCCTTTATGTAATGTAACAATCTGGCGGGCGATCGCTAAACCTAAGCCACTGCCGCCGCGATTTAGCCCCGATCTTGTCCGTGATGGATCGATTTGATAAAAGCGATCAAAAATATAGGGTAAAGAGTCTTCAGGAAAACCTTCTCCCGCGTCGATTGTTTCTATTATTAAATCTGAGTTTAACATGCTGGTTTTGATTGTAATCGACTGAAGCGATGGACTGTGCTTGATACTGTTGTCTAACAAATTGAGCAAAAGTCGATACATGCGCGATTCATCAAGTTGCCAAACTAATTTTTCGTCACCAAGCTGATTGAGCGTGATCTGCTTACGATTGGCTAGCGGTTCGAGGGTTGACCAAACTGCTCGCACTATTGTCGGTAAGTTCACTTCACTTAGGTTCAGCACAGGCTCAATCCCGACATCCATTTGCCCCAATTCGAGAAGATCCTGTACAAGTTTAGTAATCCGATCGGTTTCGCCGAGCAGACGATTTACCCAAATTCTTGATTCAGGATCCACACACGGCTCGATTGTCTCGGCAACGAGACGGATTGAGGTTAGCGGCGTTTTCAGTTCGTGGGCAATATCTGATGTCCAGCGATCGCGTTGCTGCGTTATCGCCACTGCTTCTTGGCGATCTTCTAAAAAAATGCCAACTTGACCATGCTCTAGACAAAGACTACGAGCGCGAATCGGTCTGCCTATCTGTGGGACAGGATTGGCAGGATCGGGGATGGCGGGATGAAAGACCCAGTCAGCTTGAGTGCTGGCACTAAGCGATCGGGTTTGTTCGACTAAGCGATCTAGCTCGTAGGAACGAATCAGTTGCAACAAAAATGGCTTACGCAATAAACTCGTTTGGCAGTTCGCGATGCCCATCATGGTGGCGGCTTTCTGATTGCACAGGGTTAAGCGATTGTCTCGATCAACTTGGATATAACCGATAGGAGCCGCTTCGACAATTTTTTCCCACGATAATGAAACTTCATGATTATCTATGAGTTCACTAGACTCAGACTGATCATGATGATTCAGTTGAATATTCTGCGCCCAAGTTTTAAGACTATCAATCGATTTTGCTTTAAGTACATGGCGCGATCGCTTACGAAATTTGCGATCGCGTCTTTGGTTGGCATAATTCCAACTAAACCAGCAAGCACTAGTGGCGATCGCGCCAATCACAATTCCTACAAGCAGCCAGAGCAATTCCACTGTTAATTAGCCCCAACACTTACAGAGGCTAGATTATAACAATTTATGCGATCGGCAATCTTGTTAAAACCCAAAAGAGAGATGTGGCGCTACGCGCCGCATCTCTCTTTACAAAAATCAAGCCCTAAAAAAAGTAGAGGGTCGCATTGCGACCCTCTACTTTTTTAGATTCTAGTAAGTTTCAACGTGCCAACGTCCATCACGCTTCATTTGCTTCTCGAAGTCTTTCCAAACAACATCACTCTTAGCGGCTGTTTTGGTCATAAATTCAGAAATCCCATCTTCCATACCACGCAGACCACACATATAGGTATGAGTAGTTGGCTTTTGCATTACTTTCCATAACTCATCCGCATATTCAGCCATACGGTTTTGGATATACATCTTTTCACCAGCAGCATTTTTTTGCTCACGGCTAATCGCGACATCGTAGCGGAAGTGGCGCTTGTTTTTATATGCCATCCATTCAAGGTCAGGCTTATATAAAACAGTGCTGTCGGTAGGGACACCGAAGAAAAGCCAAGCTAAGCCCTTAAATTCATAATCTTCATGCTTTTCTTTAAACATGCGCCATAAAAACGCACGGAAAGGGGCAATACCTGTACCCGTTGCGATCATGATCACCGTGGCATTAGGATCATCTGGTAACAACATTTCCTTGCCAACTGGTCCAGTAAGCTTGACATCATCACCAACTTTAAGATCGGTCAGGAAGCTAGAGCATGTACCTTTGATAGTTTCACCAGCTTCGTTTTGGTACTCCAAACGCTTAACGCTTAGCGATAAAGTTTTGCCATCAAGATCGTCACCAACGCGGGTTGAGGCGATCGAGTAGAGGCGAAGTTTATTGGGCTTGCCATTTTTGTCTTCGCCAGGAGGGACGACACCAATACTTTGACCTTCTAAATAACGAAGATCGCCTCCAGAGATATCAAACTTTACATGACGGGTATCACCAGCAGCACCTTGTCTAACCAACACATCATTGGAGATGCATTTTGCTGTAAATGGATTAGCGGGGCGGTAGATATTAACGGGAATATCTTTATCTGAATTTGCACTCATTGGAAGTTATACAGAGGATGTATGAAGGAAGAACATGGGATTATTATATTTTTAAATGCGACTTGCTCGGTATTATCTAGCACAAAGATATGTTTAGTGGGCTAAATATTACATGCTTACTAATACTTAATCAGCCATTCAATCAGCTTCTTGAGACATTGCGTCTAGCAGCTTTGTGCCAGCTTGTCTATGTTATTATCGATACAATTGATACGAATTATAAACTTAAGGTACTTGCGATAAACTACAAATATGTAGTGCGGAGCAAAAAAAGTATCTAAAAATGCAGCAACAGCGATTTTTGCTTAGATTGCGAAACAAGATCAGTATTGAGTCTAGAGGAGGCTACTTTGCGAACAACGGGTGCATTTGCTCTCATCGATAGTGTGAGACGACAGGGTGTGAAACATATTTTTGGCTACCCTGGTGGGGCCATACTGCCAGTCTACGATGAAATTTATCAGTCCGAGGCAAGAGGCGAGATCAAGCATTATCTTGTGCGCCATGAGCAGGGAGCCGTCCATGCTGCCGATGGATATGCCCGTGCGACTGGGAGCGTCGGTGTGTGTGTCGCAACTTCGGGACCGGGGGCGACCAATCTGGTCACAGGTATTGCGACCGCGCAAATGGACTCGATTCCGATGGTAGTGATTACGGGACAAGTGCCTTCCTATGCGATCGGTACTGATGCTTTCCAAGAAACAGATATTTGGGGCATTACCTTACCAATCGTCAAGCATTCCTATGTGATCCGTAGACCTGAAGATATTGCGCGAATCGTTGCTGAAGCTTTTCATATTGCAGGTACGGGTCGTCCTGGCCCTGTATTAATCGATATTCCTAAGGACATTGCTCAACGAGAGTTTGACTATAATCCTGATGTGCAGATTGATTTACCTGGTTATCAGCTTAAGACCAAGGGGCATTTGCATCAGATTGCGGCGGCGATCGCCTTAATTCGTGAAGCAAAGCGTCCATTGCTCTATGCAGGTGGCGGCGCAGTGCTGGCTGATGCCCATCCAGAAATAGCCGAATTAGCCAAGCGATTCCAACTGCCCGTGACCACAACCCTGATGGGTAAAGGTGCTTATGATGAAAATGACTATCTATCGGTTGGGATGTTGGGAATGCATGGCACGGCTTATGCCAACTTTGCCGTACAGGGCTGCGATCTATTGATCGCTGTTGGCGCGAGATTTGACGATCGCGTAACAGGTCGTCTAGATAAATTTGCTCCCGATGCCAAAGTTATTCACATTGATATCGATCCTGCGGAAGTTGGCAAAAATCGTAAACCTGACGTGCCGATTGTCGGTGATGTCAAGGAAGTATTGCAAGCGATTCTTGAAGCCACAAGTTATGAAGAAAATATTCAAACCAAAGATTGGTTTGTCCAGCTTGATGAGTGGAAAGAAGACTATCCTCTTGAAGTACCTGCCTATGACGGAGTTCTGTCGCCTCAGCAGGTAATTTATGAATTTGGTAAGCAAGCGCCCAACGCTTACTTCACCACTGATGTCGGACAGCACCAAATGTGGTCGGCGCAGTTAATCAAAACTGGTCCAAGGAAGTGGATCTCTAGTGCAGGACTTGGCACGATGGGCTATGGAATGCCTGCGGCGATGGGTGCAAAGGTGGCTTTACCAAATGATCAAGTGATCTGTATTAGTGGTGATGCGAGTATTCAGATGAATATTCAAGAGCTTGGCACATTGGCTCAATACGGCATCAATATCAAAGTGATCATTATCAATAATGGTTGGCAGGGCATGGTGCGTCAGTGGCAAGAAAGCTTCTATGATGAGCGCTACTCGTCTTCCAATATGGAACCTGGTATGCCCGACTTTGTGAAGCTTGCTGAAGCCTTTGGCATTAAAGGTATGAAGGTAATCGAGCCAAGCGATTTGCAATCTGCGGTTGCCGAAATTCTTGCCTATGATGGCCCTGTATTTGCCGATTTTCGGGTTAAGCGCAATGAAAACTGTTATCCGATGGTTCCCCCAGGTGCAAGTAATGCCGAGATGGTGGGTTTGCCAACGCCTAAACGATCGCTGCTAAGCCAAAAAGTTCCAGAAACTGTAACTCAACTCGAACGAGTCTTGGTTTAGATGCAAAAAGTATCAGGCGGTACTTCGCACCGCCTGATACTTTTTAGGGTTTGGAGCGGCGGTGTTATGCTTTTGCTTTGCTTCTATGAAAATCTATGAAACCAGAAAAGTCTTATCGTCCCAATGTGGGAATTATTGTTTTTAATCGTAGAGGTGAAGTGCTAGTTGGTGAACGTGTTGGCGTTCCTGATTCGTGGCAGTTTCCACAAGGCGGAATCGATGATGGAGAAGAGCCTCAAGTAGCAGCTTTACGTGAGCTATACGAAGAGGTGGGGATTAATAATGCGGTTTTAGCTTATGTACATCCCGAATGGCTATATTACAATTTTCCACCGACCCTAAAGCTATCAGGTAAATGGGCAAATTATTGCGGACAAAGACAACGTTGGTATGCTTTTTATTGGGATCAGCCTGCGTCTGATTGTCAGTTAGATATCCACGATCGCGAGTTTCGGGTAGTGCAGTTTATGGCGATCGACAAGACTCTCGATTCAATTGTTCGATTTAAAAGAGAAGTTTATCAACAAGTAGTCAAGATTTTTACACCTGTTATTCGCGATTACATTGGCAAATTACAATGAAAATAAATCTTCCAGTCATCAGTGAAGAACTCAGCGATCGCCGATTCGGGGCAATTACTGAAGAACACATTGACGAAATTGAGTTTCCACCCAGTGATTTAGAGAGTGATGAGCCACCATTGGAAAGCGATCTGCACCGCCAACAAATTGATCTATTAATTCGCCTCTTGAAATATTGGTGGCGCGATCGCCATGATTTCTACATATCTGGTAACTTGACGGTTTTTTACAACCAGCAACAGCTTAAATCACGAGATTTTCGCGGTCCCGATGTCTTTGTGGTCATGGATGCCGAGCCGAAGCCTCGCAAAAGTTGGGCGATCTGGGAAGAGGGCGGCAAATATCCCAATCTCGTAATTGAATTGCTATCAAGTTCAAC
>JAJAZG010000177.1 GCA_026785865.1 Pseudanabaena sp. CAN_BIN31 | reverse complement strand
TTATTTATTCTCTCCCACCAATAAAATAATTAACCTTGGTGCTATGACAAAAACAAAAAAATCAACAAATTAACATCATCGCGGGGGCCGCCGCCTGCCGCCCCCCCAACAGCTTTTTGGATTCTGGGTTTTTATTATGCCTTCATACTTAGATTTACAGGAGAGCATCGTCTTCTGCATCTCGATGAACATTTTAATTTTTTCGTACCAGTAGTCGTTTTTGAACTTAAAATATTAATAGTTAATAATCTTTAAAAAACCAGCAATCAAAGTCAAATTTATGGAAACTAATTTTCTTGGTCTTCTCGCAACTGTCCTAGCCATATTTGTACCTACCGTCTTCTTGCTAACCCTGTATATCCAAACAGCTAGCCGCGAAGAAGGTCAAGCCAACAAGTAAACAAACAAAAAAGCACAGCCAAGTGGCTGTGCTTTTTTGTTTTGCGTAAATCTTTAATCAAAATCGACATCTTCGTAAATTGAGCCGATCGCACATTCAAAGTCAATGCTAGCAAGTTCTACGCGATCGCTATTCTCAAAAACTCGTAATTCCCACAACCCGCGATCGTTGAGGCGGAATGACTCGACTAAAATATTTTCAGAACCGACTAAGATATATTCTTGTAAGCTTTCGATCTTGCGATATCGTGCAAATTTGCCGCCGCGATTATATGCCTCAGTGCTTGGGGACAGTACTTCGATAATTAATTTTGGATAGTAAATGGCATTAACAGCATTGCGATCGCGATCGTCGCAAGTGACTGATAGATCGGGATAAAAAAATTCTTTTTGCTTACCGATCGCGATTCTCGCATCAGAGCCAAGAACAAGACAACTTTTCTCGCGAACGTGAGGACGCAGTAATGCACCCAAATTCATAGTGATTCTGCTGTGATTAATCGTGCCACCCACCATGGCGAAAACTTCACCATTACTATACTCATAGCGAATTTCTTGACGTGACGACCACTCAAAATATTCGTCAGGAGTTAGTTTTGGCGAATATGCAAGCATTGTTTTTTCCTGTTTTAGGCTACTAATTCTTGATAATTTGCTAGCTGAATCTCACTTTGTTGAAAAAAATAATTGACCGTACCGAATAATCTCTCTAACTCAAAAATACTGTATGGTGCAGGATGATGCATAAAAGTATTGCCCTCTAACTTGCCAAATTCCCAATTGATTCCATTAGAAACAATCCCGAATATCGCGATCGCGATATCCCCATTTAAGCGCTGCGCCGCTACCATTTCCGCAAGACACAGTCCCCAACCCCAATCAAAATTATCCTGTTTCGCCTCCACAATCAATAAATAGGGCTTGTCAAATACCACCTTACCAAGAGGCGATCGCTTTGCTAGAGAGTTCTACGCGATCGCCTATCTTGGTATTTTCGCAAAAAAGAAGGAGAGCGTTTACGCTCTCCTTCTTTTTGTTAAGGCGCTAGGGCATTGCCTCTCAGCAAACTACCGATCGTCTTAGCGGTAATCTTCAACTGAGTGAACGGATTGGCTGGAACGACAGTTTTGTAAAGATAGCTGTCAAAGGTGAGCTTCTGCACATCTTTATCAGCACACATCTCTACAAATGCTTCGCGAGTAGCATTAGTGGCGTAGAACACATTCTGAAGAATGTCGAGGACTCTGTAAGTCAAGCCATACTTCTTGTCCCAACGCTTGATGTAAACCTTGAGATCAGCTTCAGTGGGAATACGCTTGCCAGCTTCGGCGAATTCCACGATCGCTTCAGCACACATCCGACCTGACTTAGCAGCAAAGTAAATACCTTCGCCGCTGGACTTGGTGACATAGCCAGCTGCATCGCCAACGAGGGCAATGCGTCCGACGACGCGACGAGGACGTGGATGCTCAGGAATTGGGTGCGCTTCGACTTTGATCACTTCGCCACCTTCGATGCGTGGCAAGGCGCGAGCGCGGATACCTGCTTGCAGCTTTTTGATCAAGCGTTGGTTTTTGTGCATTGTGCCAGTACCAACGGCGACGTGATCGTATTTGGGAAATACCCATGCGTAGAAATCGGGCGAAACATCGTCGCCAACATACATTTCTGCCAAGTCTTTGTAATATTCCATTTTTTCTGGCGAAATGCGAATGCGCTCTTGGAAGGCGATCGCATAGTTATATTCACCAGCATCCATCGCTTTTGCCACGACTGAGTTAGCACCGTCAGCACCAACAATCAGATCGACTTCAAGGCTACGCATTACGCCTTCAGTGCCGCCATTTGCGAAATCTGAATAGGTAAGAACGTAAGGCTTTTTACCATTTTCAGTAATCTTGATATCGAGAATGCGAGCGTTGATCAGCTTTGCGCCGAGGCTAACTGAGCGCTCGCGTAAAAATGCATCTAAAACTTCACGGCGGCACATGCCGATGTATTCATCGGGATTGTCGAGTTTAATGTCTACTTCCACATTACTAGGAGAGATCATCTTCATGTTGCGGACACGGCGATCAATAATCTCGTCGGGTAAATCAAATTCTTGCACCATACATAGAGGAATTGCTCCACCGCAGGGCTTGACGTTGTCTAGCTTACGTTCAAATATGTAGGTCTCAATTCCTGCTTTGGCAAGTGTTTCAGCAGCGCAGGAACCCGCAGGCCCACCGCCTACAACAGCAACTCGTAATGTCAAAATGCGCTCCTAAAGCTTTATTTAATCAAGATTTAACTATTCTGGATGTTAGCATTGCTACCCTTGCGATTGGGGCAAAATTGACGAATATTAATATTTATATTCTTTTATATACGCGAAAGCTCACCGATAATAAAGCTCATCTCACCAGATAGAGCTAAACTCAATATGAAATATCTAAAAGATGCGATCGTCCATATCTCACAGCAATTGATTCTCCGATCTGCTGCCCTCATGATTTTGCTAACTGCGATCGGGGGAGGGGCGATCGTCCAGTCTAGCGAAGCCGCCGAAACCGTTAATTTTCGATTTAATATTTTTGAAGTTTCTGTATCTGTTGACGATCTAGAAATTTTTTCTAAAACTGGTGAATTGCGTGGCGCACTTGATATGGCAGCGCGTTATGTTTCTCCATCCGACATGGCAAATTTTCGGCGAATTCTCACCGAGAGAGCAGATGTTCCTGTCACTTTATTGTCAAGATTTCTATACACATCTCAAGGGGAAAAATCGCTAGATATCTTAGGTGTTTTTATTAAAACTGGTCCTGATCTATCGGGTAATCGCGCCATCCGCGCCGCCGCAGTTTTGGCAACTGCCGACAAGCAGAATGGCTTGACTTTGCTGAATTTTTTGCGGAAATTCCCTACTTCAGATATTTATTTCGATATTCAAGCAGGTTTACAAACAGTTGCTGAATTGAGCGATTTGCTGCAAAGTACGCAAAAAGTTGTGCAACTGGTTAATGATGAGGCGACCAAGCAATCGCAAGCTAATCCGCCAGCACAAGCGTCTGCTCCGATTCAGTTGGCTAATTTACGAAATAGAGGTAAATTTCAATGGGATCGCTCTAGTCTCAAAGCGATCGCTTTAGACAACAAATACGAGATTCCCTTTTATTTGTTTGTCCCAAAACTCACCAGTTCTAAGTCTGCGCCCTTACCTGCGATCGTCATCTATCCAGGGCTAATCTCTAAACTTGAACCGTTACTCTATCTTGCCGAACATTTAGCATCCTATGGATTCGCGGTGGTGCTGACGGTTTCGCCGAATAGTAGCGACGAGCAGTTAGAGAAATTGATTATTGGCGTTGCTAGTGAGATTGCGCCACCAGAAAGCTTTATTCAACGTCCGCAAGATATAACGGCGGTGCTAAATTACTTAGAGAAGTCACCGCAGGCGCGTAATATCAATTGGCAAAATGTCGGCATGATTGGACATTCTTTTGGCGGTTATGCGGCTCTGGCTCTAGTCAGTGATGCCCAGATCCAGTTTGCTAATTTGACCGAAGTTTGTCAAGGCAAGTACAAATGGAATGCTTCATTGCTGTTGCAATGCGTGGCGCTAGGATTACCAAACCAAGCCTACAAGCTAGGGGATTCGAGGATTAAGGCGGTGATCGCGGCTAATCCTGTAATCAGTCGTGTTTTGGGTAAGCCAACCCTAGACAAAATCACTGTCCCGATCGCGATCGTTAGCAGTTCCGATGATACGTTTGCCCCTGCGGTCGCTGAGCAAATCTTGCCATTTACATGGTTGACCACCCCAAATCGCTATTTGGTATTATTCAATAAAGCAGGACATACTGCGGTTACAGCCATTACCTCAAGCGATCGCCTCAGTCCTGAAATGAGCAATGTTTTGGCGGGTTCAAGCGCGATCGCTTCGCAGAATTATCTCAAAGCATTAAGCGTGGCTTTTTTTAAAACATATCTAGTACAAGAAACTAGTTTTGCTGATTACCTCACATCTGAATATTTTGCAAATATTTCCACGCCTAATGCAAAGGTGAGTCTATTGCGATCGCTGACTATCGAACAAATTGAAAAGGCGATCGCGAATTAGCAGACCTTATTTCTGGATATATTACCCATAGACTAAAAATTAGTCGTAAAATAGACGGCTATATAGGTATTTGAACTGCAATTTATCCACAAAATCCTTTAGTCAACACTCAAGAAACACAGCATATGGTAGCTACTCCTTCTAAACCCGATGTAAGCCAGTCAAACCAAAAGGTTAACGGGACTGGTCGCCGCGATTCGATCTTAACTCCACGCTTCTACACTACTGATTTTGAAGCGATGGCAAATATGGATATCTTCGACCTCAAGCCCGATTATGAGGCTATTCTCGAAGAATTTAAGTTTGACTACAACCGTCGTCACTTTGTCCGCAATGCTGATTTCAATCAAGATTGGAATCAGATCGATCCTAAAGTGAGAGAGCATTTTCGTGTCTTTCTTGAAGGATCTTGCACCTCAGAATTTTCGGGCTTTCTGCTTTACAAAGAGATCGCCGTTAAAATCAAAGACAAGAATCCATTGATGGCAGAAATTTTCAGCCTGATGAGCCGTGATGAAGCGCGTCACGCTGGTTTCTTAAATAAGGCGATGCCAGACTTTGATCTGCAACTCGATCTTTCAACATTATCAAAAACCAAGAAATATACTTACTTCGCGCCGAAGTTCATTTTTTACGCTACTTACTTATCCGAAAAAATCGGCTACTGGCGCTATATCAAGATTCACCACCATTTCCTCGCTCATCCAGAATATCGTTTGTATCCAATCTTCAATTTCTTTGAAAATTGGTGTCAAGATGAGAGCCGCCACGGTGATTTCTGTAGCTTGCTTCTGCGTAGCGATCGCAAAAATATCAATGGTATTAAGGCTAATCTCTGGAGCAAGTTCTTCTTGCTGTCGGTATTTGCAACCATGTATCTAAACGATATCTGTATTCGTAATGCGTTCTATGAGTCTATCGGCATGGACACCAGAAAGTATGTCGAGGAAGTTCTTCGCGAAACCAATCGCGATGCAGCGAAGGCATTCCCTATCATTCTCGATTTGGAAAATCCTAAGTTCTGGAATTGCCTGAAGAAGTGCGAAGAGAACAATGCCAAGTTGGTACAGATTGATAATTCTAATTCGCCTGAATGGTTGAAGAAGATTCAAAAACTGCCTTGCCTTGTTAATAATGGTTTGCAGTTCTTGACGATGTATTTACAGCCTTCTATTCCTACTCCCAAAAATGTAGTTCTCTAAGTTAACAAAACAAAACCCATATTTTTTATAAAAGCCCCGCGAAGCGGGGCTTTTATAAAAAAT
>JAJAZG010000176.1 GCA_026785865.1 Pseudanabaena sp. CAN_BIN31 | reverse complement strand
TGGCTACAGTTGCCGCAATTTTGCCGCAAACTTGGGAATTTAAGCTGATTGATCGCAATGTGCGTGATGTCACTGAAGCCGAATGGGAATGGTCGGAAGTGGTAATCCTCTCGGCGATGATTGTCCAAAAGGAAGACTTTTTGGCGCAAATCCAAGAAGCGAAAAAACGCGGTAAGTTAGTGGCGGTGGGTGGCCCTTACCCAACTGCTTTACCTGAAGAAGCGAAAGTTTCTGGTGCAGACTTCTTGATTCTTGATGAAGGCGAAATTACTTTGCCGATGTTTGTGGAGGCGATCGAAAGAGGCGATCGCGCAGGCATTTTGAGAGCAAATGGCGAACGTCCTGCGGTCACAGATACCCCAATTCCAAGATTTGACTTGTTAGAAATGAACAGCTATGCCGAAATGTCGGTGCAGTTCTCACGCGGCTGCCCATTCCAATGCGAATTTTGCGACATCATCGTTTTGTATGGACGCAAGCCCCGCACCAAGACTCCTGCTCAAATTCTGGCTGAGTTGCAATGTCTCTACGATCTCGGTTGGAGACGCAGTATTTTCATGGTTGATGACAACTTCATCGGCAACAAGCGCAATGTAAAAGTAATGCTCCAAGAGTTAAAACCTTGGATGAAAGAACGCAATTTCCCATTCTCTTTTGCAACGGAAGCTTCTGTCGATCTTGCCCAAGATCCTGAAATGATGCAAATGATGGTGGAATGTAATTTCGGTTCTGTATTCCTTGGCATCGAAACTCCTGACACCGAAAGTTTAGCGCTCACCAAGAAGTTCCAAAACAATCGCGATCCGCTTTCAGAATCAGTGATTAACATCGCTAAAGCAGGGATTCGGGTTATGGCAGGATTTATCATCGGTTTTGATGGTGAGAAAAAAGGTGCAGGCGATCGCATTGTCGAATTTGTTGAAGAAACGGCTGTCCCTACGGCTCTATTCAGTATGCTGCAAGCTCTACCCGATACAGGGCTTTGGCATCGATTGAATAAAGAAGGCAGGATGATTACTCAGAATAGCAATGGACATCAAGCCACTTTGATGAACTTCATGCCCACGCGTCCTTTGGAAGATATTGCGAATGAGTATGTTCATGCTTTCTGGACCCTCTACGATCCACTTGTTTTTCTCAATCGTACCTATCGCCATTTCTTGATTTTGGGTGAATCGCAATATAAGCGGATCAAGCGTGAACCAACTGGCGAGAAGAAAAAAACAGATTTAGTTGCCATCAAAGCATTACTAATCTTGGCATGGCGACAAGGTGTTGTTCGCAAGACTCGTGTGCAATTCTGGCTGCATCTTTTTGACTTGATGAAGCGTTATCCTAACGTGGTTACGAGCTATCTATCAGTTTGCGCTCAAAGCGAACATTTTCTCGAATATCGCTCCATTGTGCGCGAACAAATCGAAGCGCAACTTGCGGATTATCTCGCTAATCCTCCTGAAATGCCAGCCTTGAAAGTGGTGGAAAATATGCAAGAGTCGCAAGAATTAGGCGATCGCGCTCTTGAGCGCCAAGCCAGCTAAACCCAAATAAAAGGCGACGCGATGCGTCGCCTTTTATTTACTAGTCTCCACAAACCGCGATCGCCACAATCACATCAAATAAGCCTTACTTAACTTGACTATGACGCAGACTTCACAAAAGGACAACGCTTCCAATCTCCCAACACAAAGAAGCGTCAGTCAAACGATCAATCAACCAATCAATATCATCGCAGTCGGTGAAGTTGTCCCTGACTTGACCTATTCCAGCCTGATGGTGATGTTGCAATTACTCACTAACCATACTGGAGTCGCTAAAGTCGAAACACCTCATTCGAGTTGGAAAATCTTTATCTGTGCTGGAAGCATCGCTTTTATTGAGGATAAAGGCGATTTTTGGCTAACTTTAACCCGCAAGCTGAAAATCAAAAGAATTAGGTCTGCACAAGAATTTCTAAGTAGTATTACTCAAAAGCCGATTAACAGTATCGAAACTTGTAGCTTGCTTGGTAAAATCTATGCCCAAGATCCCGAAAACTGCCTAATAATTTTTAAAGAGATCTTATTAGAAAATCTTTTAGCCATTTCTTTAGAAAAAAAGTTCTCTTTGCTATGGAAGCCCTTGCAATTGGATACAAAAGTTACGCTCCCGATTTGGAAACTCCCCGATCTCGAAAAAGCGATCGCGCTCGTAACCGATCAATGGCGTACTTTTACCCATGTTCACCATCCATATCAAACAGTTCAACTGCTAGACCCTGAGTGTCCGATCGCCCAAGTTCCACTTTTTACACAGGTCACAAATGGCAAATATCGCATCAGCGAAATTGCTGATCGATTTCAGCAACATATTACTCACACAGCCCTTAAACTTGATAAACTCGCTGAAAATCGGACAGTGGCGATCTTGCCATTACTATTACGTTCCCCACAAGTTAACGATGATTTAGCCTTAGATGACACGATCAAACCGCGATCGCTACTTAAAGTGATGATTATCGATGATTCACCTGTCTTGCTTAAACAATTTGGGAACTTACTGACAAATTGGGGCTACCAGATGTGTCCCGTGAGTGACCCTATCAATGCCACCAAGGAAATGTTGCTAGAAAAGCCCAATATTGTCTTTATAGACATCAATATGCCTAAATTAAATGGATTTGATCTGATTAAACAAATTCGCCGTCAACCATCATTAGCTAAACTCCCTTTAGTTTTAGTGACATCTGAAAATACAGTTACCAATAATTTTCGGGCAAAATGGGCAAATTGTCGCTTCTTAAGTAAGCCTCGCACCTCCGATGACGTTCAAGAATTTCGCGAGCAAGTTCAGATGCTCTTGCAAGAGTTTGTTCCTTTGTAAAAATCGACCGATCACAATTTGGGGTAATGTATCCAAGATAACCAACTGAATTTGTCGCTAGTTGCTACGATCTAAAAGAAGCGATCCGTTTTTTGAAATATTTATACTATTTCTCTGTCCAAGTGCCTCCCAGTCAAAAAATATGATTGCTATGACAGAATCCTCGCTTAATTCAGACCTTGCGCCCAACAACTTGACGGACGGACAGGTAGTGAGGAATGCCACATTACACATCCTATTAGCAGCTATGC
>JAJAZG010000175.1 GCA_026785865.1 Pseudanabaena sp. CAN_BIN31 | reverse complement strand
TTTTGTTGTTGTTTTTTTTCTTTTTTTTAATCATTATTTGTTTGGTTTTTTAATAATTGATTTTTTTTTTTTAATATGCGCCCATCTGCGAATTTTTAAACAACTTCTCTGTACTCAGTGTGATGCGGCGCTTTGCCCCGCCTCACGCTGTTTCGATTTAAGCGCAGCTTCGCAAAATTACGCCGATAATTATGCCGATGCCAACGAAACGGACGATCTGCCAAAACGGTTCGCGAAAACTACTCCAAGATAATAAGCGACTTTCCAGATCGGCTTCGATTTGTTCGAGTTGCTCGCCTAGCTCGTCTAATTGTTTGAGGAGTTCTTCTTTATGCGGGTTAGATGGCGATCGCCTATCTTTAGGATTAGGTTTACGGCGAATTTTTTGATTGCTATTTAGGTGAGGGCGATCGCCTGAAATATCTTGAATTTGCGCTCTGATTTGTTCTTGTTGTGTTTGCAGTTCATGCTGCTTCAGGGAGTCATGACGAACTTGCAGAAAACGCTGTTCGATCTCTGTTAATAATTCTTTAGTTTCTTGAAGTTGAGCTTCTACATCGCTCCAGTCAGAAATTTCTGTCACAGCATCTACATAATTAATTAGATATAAAGTCTAAAAAGCTGCGGCGCAGCTTTTTGGATTTTATGTTTTTTTGCTTGGCTACTTAAATTAAATTTTACCGTAATTCGTACTTATAACTATGTATTATAGACCCATTAAATCCTCTACTTAAATGGATTTTATGACTTTTAAAAAGCTATTTGAGGCGGAGGCGATCGCTATTTTGGCTATAACGCGATCGCTCTATTCGTAATGCATCGGTTACTCTCTGCACTTCGATCGCCACTTGTGACAAGCAAGCATAAACTAACACGACATAATTCGCCTTTACCGCCGATTCTAGTTGCCGACATTGATACGAAAGTTTTAATGCACCGATGTGGTGACTACTTGAGCGTAAGGTATTTAGTGATTGCAATATTCTAAGATGGTCGTTAATGGCGATCGCCTTGTCGATTGATTGCACTAGGAGAGGTGCGTCTCCTAAATACGTGTCAATCACATTCAATAAAAAATCTGTCGCTTTGAGATCGTTGCCCGCAATTTCCAAAATTGTTTCTATAAACTCAGGCTCAATTGCAGGTTCTTCGTCTTCATCTACATTTGTCTGTAAGTCAGTTTGAGAATTATTAATTTGGGCAATTTCTGACTCAGATATTTCTGATTCTATTGGTTCTTGTTGAATAAGTTCTGACTCGATTAATTCTGGCTCGACTAGATCTACTGAGGTATTCTCATCTTGCTCAGATTCCTCCAATTCCTTTACTTCCAATGATTGTGATTCGATGATTTCTGATTCGGCTACTTCTAGCGCGATCGCCACTTGTTCCTCTTCTGCTAATGCTAGATTTTCTAACACTAAATCTTCTAGCTCAAGATTTTCAATTTGATGTACCTGCGAATCTATCACATTAGAAGTATGATTCTCTACCTCAGATTTTTCTAATTCGGCTAATTCTATCTTATTTAGTTCCAAATTATATGCTTCTGAAAGGGCGATATCTTCCTCAGTTACAGCAAACTCTTCTTGTTCTGACTCGCTGAATGAAGCTGATTTAAGGCTATCATCTGCAATAACGAATATGGGAACAGGTTCCTCAAAAATTGGCGTGACATCTGACGTAATAGTTGAATTATTGCTCTTACTCTCAGCAATTTCTGCAACTGTTTGCTGCAAGTTATCTAATTCAATCTGTAAGATGCGTAGATCGTCAGTTAGCTTTTGAGATTGTTGGCGCAAATCAGTTAAGGATATGGCAATTCCAACTTGGGCGGCAATCAAAGATAGAGAAGTGCGATCGCTTTCTGACCAGCTATGATAAGCGCCACCTTCAAAAGCAACTAGAGTTCCCCAGACTTCTTGCCCTGCATAGATTTTATTAGCTGCATAGGATGAAATACCAATTTGTTCCAGCAGCGCCACGATATGAGAAGACAGGCTAGAACTGCGAATGCTGTCAATGGTCTGAACAGAATGTTCGATCATATGCCGAGCTAGTGGAAGCTGTCTTTCAGGCATATCGGCTAAGGATGTCACACCTGCGGCGATCGCATCAATCGCAAATTCGCCGCGCCCATCGGGATGAGCGCGAAAAATTGCCACACGATCCACTTGCAATAATTTTTGGGCGACTTGGACAGCTATTTGTAAAACTAGCTCTAAAGATGGCGATCGCTGGATGGCATCAGCAAGCTGGGCAAGTGCTTTCTCTCTGGCGATAATATTATTAAAAATATCTGAAGCTTTTGAATCTGATGAGTTTAGATCTGATAAATTTGCTGACATCAGCTTTTCATACTGATCTTCCCAGTTAATCTGATGGACGCGCTCTTGTTGTACCAAAATCGCTTTTAGGCGTTCATAGGCGGCGCGATCGCGGCAGAGGTGGCGGACTTGATCTAAGAGGGCAGAATCCATGTTTAAAAACTAATCCAGAATATGTTCTAGCGTTGCTCAGATAGGGTTTTACTCTATCTAGACTCTGGATTGTAGCGAACTTGTTTTGGCGATCGCATGAGACACAAAGCGTAACTTTTAGTAACTTTAACAAGGGGCTTAAGCCCCTTGCCCTTTTGCCTAAACAGGAATCGAGACACAAATATCTGTGCCGAGATTTTCTTGACTTTGAATATCAAGCTTACCGCCGTAAAACTCTACCAAAGCCTTGGCTAGAGATAACCCCAGCCCCATACCTTGTTGTTCGTAAAATTCGCGCTCAAATTGCATAAATGCGCCAATATTGGCGATTTGCTGCTCTTTCATGCCACGCCCACGATCTTGGATTTTAAGTATCCATTTACTGTCAATAACATTGCTACTGACGACAACCTTGGTTCCTTTTTGGGAATATTTGAAGGCATTATCGATCAATTCTGTGACGATTTTAGTTAAGTCTTCCGATGAAGTTGACAGATCGAATTCTGCGAGATCTAGCTCTAGGTCATCAGCGCGATCGCCTAATTTTGCTCTGCGATCGCCAAGGTTGCTGATAATCATCTTACTATTGCAAGGATATTCTGAAGTAAATCTAGTTTCACCTTGCGATCGCATGACAGTTAAGCGGCTATGCAGCAAATAATTTTGAATCAGTTGATAGAGACGCTCAGCAGAATGATGAATGCCAGTAGCATATTCATGAATTTCGGATGGGCTTAACTCATCACTTAGCATCATCATCAATTCTGACATTCCCATGATTCCTGAGAGTGGAGTCTGTAACTCATGTGGCAAAGATAGGGTGATGCTAGTTCGCAAGGCGGTCATTTTTTCTTCGATACGTTGATTGATCGCTTTTTGCTTCCCCAAACGTGCGGCGATCGCTTCTAGCAATTCATCTTTTGTGCAGGGTTTTTCTAAATAGTCATCCGCCCCCAAAGCCATGCCCTTGCGATTACTGCGTCGATCGCCAATTGAGGTCAAAAACAGAAAAGGGACATTATTTAAATCCTTATTTTGACGCACCCGTTGGAGGACTTCATAACCGTTGAGTATGGGCATTCTGATGTCGCACAAAATCAAATCAGGCTGTTTTGCGATCGCCAGATTTATGCCTTCCTCACCATTCTCGGCAGTAATCACCTCAAAATTTTCTAATGAGAGCAAATCTTCTAAAGACTCTCGGATTAAATCTTCATCTTCAATAATTAATATGCATGTCATATTTTTATTCTTTAGGCACATACAGCCTATTGAGGGTTTAGGTAGTACAGATAATTTTTTGAAAGTGCCGCTTCGCGGCACTTTCAAAAAATTACCTGGGTTCTATAGCAGCGCAAGGCGCTGTAACATCTGTTTTTGGAGCTTTGTACGCAATTTTTAAGCACAGTCTAGCAAAATTGTAAAAATTGCACCTTTAGGCTGATTGTCAGTCACTAAGATCGATCCTTGATGGGCTTCGATCACCATTTTACAAAAAGAAAGCCCTAGACCAATTTGGGAAACCCCCAGCACAATATTGCCAACTTCATATTTTTCAAAGATCGCTTGTTTTTGTTCGGAACTTATGCCGATACCGCAATCAATTATTTGAATCTTAATTAGATCTTGGTGATCGGGATTTTTGGGTAAATACTCAACTTTGAGAATAACCGAACTTTGGTGCGAGGAGAATTTAATCGCATTATCAATTAAGTTATCTAACACACGGCGAATTAGATTAATGTCGCCAGAGATATAAGCTGGCTCTGTGGGGAATTCACCCAAAAGTTGAATTTGCTTTCTGGTGGTGAGAGTTTCAAAATCGGCGATCGCTGATTTTATTAGCTCAGTTAGATCGATCTGAGTGCAATTAAGGACTAGCTTATTAGCTTCGATCTTACCGATGGTTAAAATATCATCGATTAGCAAACGCATTTGTTCAGTCGTTTTACAGATCTGGGCGATTCTCTTTTCGGCGCGATCGTCTAGGGCTAATCCTTTGAGAGACTCGCAGCCTAACAAAATTCCGATCAGAGGATTGCGAAGATCGTGAACAATGGTTTGCATCATTTCTTCGCGCAATGTCATTGTGTCTTGGATGCGATCGTACTGCGACTTAATTCGCAACATTGATCGCACACGGGCGCGGAGTTCGGTACTGTTAATTGGCTTGCTGATAAAATCATCGGCTCCAGCATCAAGACAACGCCCAAGGTCTTCTTTGTCCGATAGGGCGGTGATGAATATAATCGGGATATGCTGCCATTGGCGACTACTCTTAAGCTTCTGGCAGACTTCGATACCGTCCATATCAGGCATCATTACATCTAGCAAAATAAGGTCAGGTTTAATGGTGTCAAGAGATGCGATCGCCGTCGCCCCTTTGTTTTGATAATGAGGCTCATACCCCTCCTTAAATAGCAAAATCTCAATTACATCGAAATTAAATGGCTCATCATCTATGACTAAAACTACCTGCTTATTTCCCATACTATTTATGTTTGATTTGAAAAACTGCTTAGTAAGTAGCTAGGCAAAAGAAATCTTAGAACCCAAAAAGCTGTGACGCACGCGCAGCGTGCGCCACAGCTTTTTGGATTTTGCCTACCTACTTAATTCATAAATTTACTTGACTAACTGTATCTTCATATTGTGACAGCTTTTCCATTACCATGAATTAAGATATTTCGCGGAAACAACCCATGACTTCAGATGTCAAAACCTTAGCAGCGATCGATGTTGGGACAAATTCCATTCATATGGTGATTGTGGAAATTCAGACTTCGATCCCTAGCTTTAGTGTAATTGAGTCCGAAAAAGCTACGGTAAGACTAGGCGAACGTTGCGCTCAGACAGGAAATTTGACTGAAGACGCGATGAAGCGATCGCTGGAAGCCCTTAAGCGATGTCAGGAGATCTGTCGGACTTTTAAAGTTGAAGAAATTGTGGCAGTGGCGACCAGTGCCACTCGTGAAGCTCCGAATGGAAATGATTTTATTCGTCGCATTTATGAAGAATTAGGCTTACATGTTGAAGTTATTTCGGGGCAGGAGGAAGCCCGCCGCATTTATTTAGGCGTGATTTCCGCGATGGAACTTAATGATGAGCCACATTTATTGATTGATATTGGCGGCGGCTCGACCGAGATGATTTTGGGGGATGGTGGCGATCCGATGCATCTGAGTAGTACCAAGATTGGTGCAGTCCGCTTAACTGATTTATTTGTTAAAACCGATCCGATTTCACAAATAGAATACGATCGCTTGTTGGGCTATATTCTTGGCTCGATTGAACGCCCCACCGATGATGTGCGATCGCTACTGCGTGATAAAAATATTAAATCGTTAAAAGCGATCGGCACATCAGGCACGATTGAAACGCTGGTAACTTTACATTCCAAAGAAAAAACTGGGCTAGTTCCTAATCCTTTGCAAGGTTATGAGATATCTTTTGCCGATCTCGAAAATATTGTCTGGCGCTTACGTCGAGCGAATTTAGAAGAACGTACCCTCATGGTGCGCCAAAAGCGAGCCGAAATCATCTTTGCAGGAGCCTTAGTTCTGCTAGAAACCATGCGATTGTTGGCAGTTCCCAAAATCATGCTTTGTCAGCGAGCCTTGCGCGAAGGCTTAGTTGTGGATTGGATGATCCGTCATGGCTATATCGAAGATGGTTGGCGTTATCAAAGCACAGTTCGCGATCGCAGTATTCTCAAGCTAGCCGATAAATATGGTCTCGATCTTAAATATGCAAAACAGGTTGCTGACCATGCCCTGAGCTTGTTTGAGCAAACCAAAGGGATTTTACATGCGTGGGGCGATGATGAAAAGCATTTGCTCTGGGCGGCGGCGATGCTGCATAACGCAGGGCATCACATCAGCCATGATGCTCACCATAAGCATTCCTATTATTTAATTCGTAATGGTGAGTTATTGGGCTATACCGAGTCCGAGATTGAGGCGATCGCCAATCTGGCTCGTTATCATCGCAAGAGTGAACCAAAGAAAAAGCATGATAATTTCCAGCGTTTAGGCAGTGAGAATCTAAAATTATTTGTCCGCCAAGCCAGTAACTTTTTGCGCCTAGCCACAGCTTTGGATCGTCGGCAAATTGGGGCGATCGCCTCAATTCAATTCAATTACGACTCGCGCACTCAAGCCTGCGCTTTGCAACTCACACCCACACAACCAGACGATCCTTGTACCTTAGAGCTTTGGAGTCTGGATTATAAGAAACAACCTTTTGAAGCTCAGTTTAACGTTACGCTGTCAGTATCCTTAGAATCAAATTAAAAAGTTTTAATAGCGGCGCGATGCGCCGCTATTAAAACTAGATCAATATGGAAGGGTCTCTCTCTTTAATCATAATTATTGCGATCGTGGCAGGTATTTCTGCTCGTGTCATTGCGAATTTTTTTCGCGTGCCGAGCATTGTTTTTCTGCTAATTTTTGGTGTAGCTCTAGGAGGGAATGGTTTAAATTTAGTGCAGCCACGCTTATTGGGAGATGGTTTAGAAGCGATCGTTTCTATCTCTGTTGCCCTAATTTTGTTCGATGGCGGACTCAATCTGCAACTTAAAGAACTCGGCAAGGTTTCGGCAAGTTTGCGAAATCTGATCACGATTGGTGCTTTAATTACGCTGATTGGTGGTGGGATTGCTGCTTATTGGCTGAGCGAATTTCCTTGGACGATCGCCTTTTTATACGCGGCTTTGGTAGTCGTAACTGGGCCAACTGTAGTTAACCCAATTATCGAAGAAGTGGGACTCGATCGCCGCCTTGCCACAATCCTTGAAGGGGAAGGAGTGCTAATTGATGCGATCGGTTCTGTCCTCGCCGTAGTCGTCCTTGATGTCGCGTTGAATCCAACTTTAAGTGCTTTTGCCGTGGTTAGCGATTTAGGTTTGCGATTAGGTGTTGGCGGTGTACTAGGTGCGATCGCGGGTTGGTTATTAGGAAAGTTTTTGCAACGCGCCGCATTTCTCGCTGAAGATACTAAAAGCGCGGTGGTCGTGGCGGCAGTATTAGGGCTATTTGGGATTGCTCAACAGATTCAAAGCGAATCAGGGCTGACCGCAGTTGTTTTAATGGGAATCGTTTTACGCGCTTCCGATATTCCTAATAGTCGCGCTTTACTCAAATTTAAAAGCCAACTAGTAGCTCTAATCGTTTCTGTTCTATTTATTTTACTATCTGCAAATCTTTCTATCCCTAGTATCTTCGCCCTTGGTTGGGGCGGTGTGCAGACAGTTCTATTTCTAATGTTTGTTGTGCGTCCGATCAATGTAATTGTCAGCACATGGAATAGCAGCTTCACATGGCGACAAAAAGCTTTTCTGTCATGGTGTGCGCCTAGAGGAATTGTTGCCGCATCCGTGGCTTCGCTCTTTTCGATTTTATTAACCGAGCGCGGAGTTAACGGCGGTGAGTCTATAAAAGCTCTAGTCTTCCTGACGATCGCCATGACTGTATTTTTGCAAGGACTATCTGCGAAGTTCGTAGCGAAACTCTTAGGGCTAAATCAACCCGATATTTCTGGATTAGTAATCGTTGGCAGCAATCCGATCGGGATTTTGGTAGCGCGACTATTTCAAGCCAATGGTCAACGAGTCTCGCTGATTGATACCAGTGCCGAACTTTGCAAACAAGCAGCCGAATATGACATCCCCGCCTTTGTCAGCAATGGGCTAGATGCAAAATCCTTAGCCGAAGCAGGACTAGATTCGGTCGGAACTTTTGTGGCACTAACCATTAATACTGACGTGAATATTGTCATTGCTCAACTTGCGGCGAAGGAGTTCAATCCACCGAAAGTATTTGCAGTTTATGTCAAAGAAGCTGAGCGCGATCGCAATGAACAAATCATCGTTCAGCAAGCATTTAGCACTCGCGTTCCCATTAAAACATGGAATCAATATATTCTCCAAAGAGAAGTTAGAGTGGGAGAATTTCTGCTCACCGATGCAGAACTTCAAGAGCAGTTGTATAGTTTTAATACGATGTTTAATGCAGGAATATTACTGCCATTAATATTCGAGCGCAAAGGTCAATTGCAAATCGTACCTGCGGATATGATATGGGAAACAGGCGATCGCATTTTGTATTTGCTATATACACCCAAGACTTTAGCACCTAGCCAATTTGAGGTTATCCCAACGACCCTAGACATCACACCAGTTGTTCTCTCCGATATCGAGATCGCTCAAAAAACTAATGATTCTAATGGTGCTGGTTCGCGCAATAGTAAAAATGATGACATTGCATCTAGTCCAGATTATTTTTTAAATATGGCAAAAGATATTCTGGATAGGCGATCATAAGCTTTTTAGATAACAACAGCTAGGTATGTAGACACAAAACCCAAAAAGCTACGGCGCGTGCGCCGTAGCTTTTTGGGTTTTATGTCGTTTAGCTACAAGCTACAGCCGTGCCAACTTCTTTAGGAGTAGCAAAGGAAGTTCCGCAACTGCAAGACTTACTGGCATTAGGATTGCGAAAACGGAAGCCGCCACCTAAAAGATCTTCGGTATAGTCGAGTTCCAGACCTTGCAACTGAGGCAAGTTGACATCGTTGATCACGATTTTTACGC
>JAJAZG010000174.1 GCA_026785865.1 Pseudanabaena sp. CAN_BIN31 | reverse complement strand
GAAGTCAATGCCTGATATTGACACTGATTTTTGTATCGATCATCGTAGCGAGTTGATTGAATATGTAACCCAGCGCTATGGACAAGAACGAGTCGCCCAGATTGTTACTTTTAACCGATTGACTTCTAAGGCAGTTCTCAAAGATGTCGCAAGAGTGCTAGATGTCTCCTATAGCGAATCTGATAAGATGGCAAAGATGATTCCTGTGTCGCGGGGTAAGCCAGCTAAGTTAAAGGTAATGATTTCGGAAGCTTCGCCAGCACCAGAATTTCGCGATCGCTACAGAGATGACCCGAAAGTATTTGAATGGCTAGATATGGCGATGCGAATCGAAGGCGTGAACAAAAGTTCAGGCGTTCACGCGGCGGGTGTGGTGATTTCGCCGTTCCCGTTGGATGAAGTCGTGCCGTTGCAACGCAGTAATGAAGGACAGGTGGTGACGCAATACACGATGGAGGATTTGGAATCTCTCGGCTTGTTGAAGATGGACTTTTTGGGACTGCGAAATTTGACCACGATTGAGCATACCAGCAAGTTAATTCGTGGTAATCAAGATCCAAATTTTCATATTGATGCGATCGCCCCTGATATGCTCACAGAGGCAAACAAGAAAACCTACAAGCTCCTCGAAAAAGGCGATCTTGAAGGAATCTTTCAATTAGAATCTTCAGGGATGAAGCAGATCGTAAAAGATCTTAAGCCTTCTAATATTGAAGATATATCTTCGATTTTGGCGCTCTATCGTCCCGGCCCATTGGATGCAGGGCTGATCCCTAAGTTCATTAATCGGAAGCATGGTCGCGAAGCGATCGAGTATCAAGATGCATTGCTAGAGCCAATCTTAAATAATACCTATGGAGTGCTATGTCTAGCTAAAGGGACTCTAATTGCTAAATCTGATGGCACTAGTACATTAATTGAGAATATCCGTAAAGGTGACATGATTCTCTCTTCTGATGGCAAACGTGTATGGTCAGCTAAGGTTGCAAAACAATGGCAAAGCGGTATTAAGTCAATTGTGAAGATTACGCTTTCGACAGGTACAGAAATTTACTGTACTCCAGAACATCGTTTTCTTACGCCAGAAGGTGATCAATTTGCATATCAATTGAAACCATTACACAATATTAAAAATGCTCATGTTAACGGCTCAATTATTTATGAACGTTGGGTAATCTCTCAAAATGATAAATCTCTCAAGCAGAATGAAGCCTATTTATTAGGTTTGCTAGTTGGCGATGGTAATTTAAAATCTAGTACACCTAATATTGCCTGTTCCAGCGAAGAAACTGCGACATGGGTTGCTAATCTTATGGGCGAAACATGGGGCGGAGAACCTAAGTATTATTTTCATACCCGTTGTTGGTACGCCTATGCAAAGTTTAATACGCAGCCACGCCCAACACCATTAACGATATTCATGGATAAAATTTATGGTGATAGAAGTTGGAAGATTAATTCTATTGGCAAGCATTTGCCCTCAGATATAGTTGATTATCAAGAATGCGATCGCATTGATATTTTACGTGGCTTATGGGATAGCGATGGGTGCTATATCCAAAATCCTTATTTCCGTAGTATCTCAACTAAACTACTTTCCCAAGTATCCCAATTGTTGAGTGGTCTTAAGATCTCTTACTCTTTACATTCAAACTATGTTTCGATTGCGGATATTGCCCGTTTTTATCAGCTAATGGGTGAACCTCGATTACCAAACAAACAAATCGGAGATAGAATCAGTAACTTTATTGCTGTTCCTTCATTGCAAATGCAGGAAGAACTGGCTGATGCTCTCTATGACACAGATCGAGAAAGTCGTAAAACTGCGAAACGTTCTCTTCAAGCAGGTGTGATGTTTAAACCTGTGCGATCGCAATATGGGACCAAAATCGCAGGATGGGCTGAGGCATATCAAAAAATCTATACAGAGACTTACTTCCAAGATGTACGACCTGTATTTGTAGTTTCTGTAGAAGACTGGGGGACGGAAGAATGTTTTGATATTGAAATGGAAGATCAAGGTTTTCCTTATTTCCTTGCGAATGGAGTCGTTACTCATAATTGCTATCAAGAGCAAATCATGAGAATGGCGCAGGATTTGGCAGGATATTCCCTTGGTGCTGCGGATTTATTGCGTCGGGCGATGGGTAAAAAGAAGCCTGAAGAAATGGAAAAACAACGTTCTATTTTTCTTGATGGTTGTGCTAAAAATGGAATTAGATCAGAAATTTCTAATGATTTATTTGATCAAATGGTGATCTTTGCGGAGTATTGTCTCAGTTACGATACGCTTGTGCAGACAGTGGAATATGGTGTGATGCCTATCGGTAAAATCGTAGAGCAGAAGATAGAATGTAATGTTTACAGTATGGATGAGAATGGGTTTATTTTTACTCAACCGATCGCACAGTGGCACGATCGCGGTGAGCAAGAGGTGTTTGAATATGAGTTAGAAAATGGCGATCGCATTAAAGCAACTAAGGATCATAAATTTATGACGACTGACGGAGAGATGTTTGCGATTAATGAGATTTTTGAGCGTGGGTTAGATTTAAAAGTTCTCACGTAAAAACCGCATATTCAGTATTAGGCGTGAAGCTTGGCGTAGAATGTGTTAGGCGTAGCCGTAACGCATAAGAACTCTTAATAATCCCAAAAATTTTTTCAAAGCAAAAAAATTATGCAGATTCATCGCTTAGCTCTAAAAAACTTTAAGTGCTTTAAAGAAGTAGATGTTTCCTGGGAGCATCTCAGTTATGCAATAGGTATAAGAGACTACCAAGAAATAATAGATCCCATAGCTTAGGTTGATTTGCCGCAAATCTCAACAAACCATTTTTGAAGATCGGGTAGACGCTTAAGCTGTTTTTCAATTTCTGCCATGGCTGCAATAGTGAGCTTAACACTAGTG
>JAJAZG010000173.1 GCA_026785865.1 Pseudanabaena sp. CAN_BIN31 | reverse complement strand
GGGTGAATGTTCTGTTGGTCAGTGGATTCTATTTAGTGAGTTCAGTAAGTATATGGTGGCTTCGGGTCAAGTGTTTGAGGTTACTCGCGATCCTTACAATCTTTATATCGAGGAGCAGGGTTATGGGAATTTAGGTTATGAGGGCTATCATGATTGGCATATTCTGCAAGAGCGCTATATGCGCTGTCTGTTGTTGGAGTATGCGGCGACGTTGGGAATGATTGATGTGGCTTATGCTGAACCTGCAATTATTCCTGCTGATTATTCTGATTTGTGGGGTACGGATGATCTTGATTTTTTGAGTCGTTATGATGGTTTGCTTTATTTGCGATTGACGGTGCTGGGGGCTTATTGTTTGGGGTTGTCTGATAAGTATGTGCCACCTGCGATCGCTAATATTCCAACGTTGCGGGTATTGCCGAGTTTGGAAATTGTGGCGGATGGAGATGCGATTGATGCGGCGGATTTATTAGTGCTGAATCTCTATACTGTGAAGCTCTCAGAACTGTTATGGCGGTTGGATCTTCAGAAGCTTTTGGCGGCACTGGAAGATGGGCATCAGCTTTCGGGGTTAAGCGAGGTTTTGGAGCAAAGAAGCTCTGAGGTCTTGCCTGATAGTGTACAGGAATTTTTAAGGGATGCGGGGACAAGATCTGATAGTTTGCAAGATCTGGGTGAGGCTAGGTTGATTCAATGTACTAGTTCTCATTTGGCGGCGTTGATTGCGAATAATCCTTTGACTAAGAAGTTCTGTCAGCTTGTGAGTAGTCGCGGTTTGGTGGTGATGGCGATTCATGAGGGGAAGTTTCGTAATGCTTTACGTCAACTTGGGTATGTTTTGCCGCCTATGAAGTAAGAAGATAGTAGCATCACTGGGATATAAAGAGAATACTTTTATATCCCAGTGATGTTATCATTCAATCTATTTCAATTATAGAGATTCTATTTACTTATGGATTGAAGTCTAGAAATAAATAGAAAGTTACTTCTGTATCTTACTTTTATTTCCCGACAGGTCTACTTTTGGCTTCACCGTGATTGTGAATATACGTCCATCGCCATCGATATAAAAAGTAATCCAGCCATTTTTATCCGTTGAATCGATCGCACCGCTTCAATTTCATCTTCCTTTGCCTGCTCAAATGTTGTCGAAAGAATCAACACAGAACGGCTGCTTCATTCTTGCATCCCTTCGTAAAGCAGTCGGGCAAAGAGCCTTGCGCCATCATCGGTCTTCAACCGTGCATAGGTAGGCGGTTCAGACATGCCAACTGTTCGCAAGTCGGACAACAATTCTGGGTGGAATTGGCAGGTGAACGATCGCCGAATCTGTTTGCTCTCAAAATCCTTGTAGATAATGCAAGTTGCCGAACACTCGGTGACAATTTCATCGTCAATAGCTGTGGAACACAAAATTTCGATCGCGTCTGGTAGTTTGAGCAGCCATGACAACCGACTCCCCGCCACAATCGACCGATAGGGAATGATGGCATCATGCAGAGAACGATAAGCCCAGTTAGCAAATAAGATCGCTTCTTCGTTAACCTCATCCGAGTGGAACATCGCAATGTTGACTTCTCGCTCATACGCGATCGTGGTGTCAATTATGCCTTCGTATTCGTCAGCAGTGACTTCGTGAGCGCTGATGAGTGCCTGAGGAATGCCAAGCGCTTCGCCATCAGGGGATTGGTAATGATGCAAGCGGCGATCGCCAACTTCCTTATGTTCGTTTGGTCCAACGGCAAATTCGGGATGATCCCAGCCCTTGGCAATGATATGCCCGTTGCGTTTTGTAATCACAAGGGCGCTGCCAACGGTTTCAATTTCTTGGCAAACGCGCTTCAACGCCTTCAGCATCTTGCCATCGCGGTCTCTCGGTAGCGCCTCTAAACTCAGCACTTGTTGCACTGACTGTTTAATCAGATTGATGTGCGCCTGTGCGGCCAGTTGATGTCCTAAACAAATAAATAGCGCTAAGGCGCTTGTTGGAGAACGGGAGAGCAGCAGTTTTTCAACCAGAGCGTGGAGATCGGGCAGTGAACATTGAGCGCCGTTAAACGTAGACGCATCTCTGACTGAGGGATCACCGCCTTCAACGACTACCGCTAACCCCGATGTAATTAGCGGAACCACCACATCAGGATCGAGCAATCCAGAAGCCCACATGGGAAACAAGATGGAATCGCAATCGGCAATTTTTTGAGCGATGTAAGCCACATTTAGGGATGCTCGGACATCTTCTCCTAGTGGATTTTGTCCAACATGCTCCCACGGTTCAATAATGGCGATCGCATTGCGAAACAGTGCAGGATGCTGCATCAGAAAAGCGAGATCGGCTTGGGACTGAATCACCTTTTCTAGCGGTTTACCGTAGCCCCACTCAAATTTGGCGTTTTCTGTGAGTAGGGATGTGTCGGGTAACGGGTTGGGCGAGTGGCGATCGGCAAGAAATTGACCGATCAGCACATGCACCGATTCAAAATCAGAATCACTCTCGCTTAAATAACCCGAACGCAATCGCCAATTGCTAGAAGCGATCGGCTGAACGACTATTGGATCTGTTGCACCCATTAGTGACAAACTCTTTGAGCGTTGGAATTATACATCGATCCGATTTAAACCACTTCTTAGCCTGCGAGTGAATCATACTTACAACTCTGCTGGTGAGTCAAATCAATACCATAGATAGCTGATATGCATCAAATAGATTTGATTTCAAATTTTCAAGCTTCTATCCAAGAAGATGGCTTACAAGATGAACAAGAGTGCTTAAACTACCCCTGTTAAGGTGACCAACGAACTTACTCGATCCTATCGATATACCTACTTAAAATTTCACATCAAAAGTCCAAGGAAATAGCTTTTTGAAGGCTGAAACAACCGATCTACGTTCGTTATTTTTTCACCTTAACAGGGGTAGTGCTTAAACCTAGTCCAGCAAATTGCTCAGTCATCCCCTACAGCTTTTGTGTTTCAGATACAATCAGGTTGCGTAACCAAATGTGTTGCAAATTATTTTGATGACGAGGATGCCAAATCTGCCCAAAACTGTAGCTCTGCACTTTGATGGGAGACTCAAGCATCGTAAGGTTAGCAAACTGAACAAAGAGCGTTGCGACTCGACGAGGCGTGAGCAAGATCAGATTGCTCTGAGCAACAATCAAAGGAGCTGCAAAAAAATGAGCTACTTTTAGCATAATGCGACGCTGCATCCCCAACGTTTCTAACGCAGTATCAATGTAGCTTTTACTCGATTGTGGAATTGACACTAACACATGGGAATAAGCGACAAACGACTCAAGCGTTAGTCCTTGTTCAAGCACTGGATGAGCCGCCCGAACTACACAAACAAAATCCTCTGTAAATAGCTCTTGGAACTGAAATTGTTGATCCTGCAAGATACTGAGAGCAACGAAACCGATGTCGAGAGTGCCATCTTTCAGTAAATCAAAGGATTCTGAAGACCAATGCTGGCAGACCAAGTTAAGATGCGGCGCTTCTTGTTCAATTTGTTTTACGACAGAAGGAAGAATTACACAAGTAGAATAATCAGATGAGGCAATATGAATCGTACCTTTGGCTGTTTTGGGATCGAAAGTAAGTGGCTGAATTAGTCGTTCAATATTTACAAGGATGTTTTGAAGAGGTTCTATTAGTGCTTCGGCGCGAGATGTGATCAGCATATCTTGCCCCGATCGCATTAATAGCGGATCGTCAAACACCTTACGCAGTCGAGAAAGCGCATGACTTGTCGCTGACTGGCTTAACCCAATTTTCTCACCAGCACGAGTGACATTGCGTTCTTCGAGCAAAGCTCTTAGAGCAACAAGTAAGTTGAAGTCAAGTTTAAGTAAATCTATTTCCTGCATAGTGATTATTTATATCATGCATTTGACGAATATAGACAGCCTCTAGTAGTATGCATTTAGGTAGAGGGCTTACTCAACAATGTCAGATATAACTAATGTTTTTGCGATCGCAACAGGTGCAGTGCCTAGAGCATTGTCACGGTTTCACATTACAAAATGGATAAATGCCAAATTTGGAACAAAATTCCCCTACGCAACCTTTGGCATCAATTTGACTGGATGCTTAGCGATGGGATTCTTTTTTACTATTTCCAAAGATATTACGGGCTATCCCACAGAATTGGATCTATATAATTAGAACTAGATTTTTAGGCTCTTACACCGCCTTCTCTACATACGCATTGGAAACCGAACATTTTTGGATAAAAGCAATATTACGATGATACTCATCTATTTTGTTGGTAGTGCGATCGCGGGTATGATTGGCATCCAAATCGGCGTTTTATTAGCCAGCGCAAAACCTCAGAGTTCTTAAACTCACTTCCGAGACACATTATCACTACGATCATGAACAAGAAAAAATTAATCGATGCTTTAGAGAATCTATCAAAGCAGCCTCACCGCAGTC
>JAJAZG010000172.1 GCA_026785865.1 Pseudanabaena sp. CAN_BIN31 | reverse complement strand
GAGTACTTTATCCACGCACCATCGGAAAAGATCACCGAAGTTCCTGTCGAAGGATTTACGCCTGAATTTCTAATAATGGGTGGTAGCTCCATCGGCATCGGCTTGATTGGAATTTCTCTGGCGATCTTGATGTATCTGCAAAAGAAAATCGATCCCAGCGCGATCGCCAATTCGATCGCGCCGCTCTACAAACTCTCGAAAAATAAATGGTACATCGACGAAATTTACAATAGTGTTTTCGTAATTGGCTCCCGCCGTCTAGCTCGTCAAGTGCTAGAAGTCGATGCCAAAATCGTCGATGGGGCTGTTAATCTCGCGGGTTTTGTGACTGTCGTTTCTGGCGAAGGCTTGAAGTACTTTGAAAATGGCAAAGCGCAATTTTACGCCCTCGTCATTTTCATCGGCGTTCTCGGTTTTGTAATTGCTACTTCAATTTAATAAAATCTAAAACCCAAAAAGCTATGCCTGCGGCACAGTTTTTTGGGTTTTAAAGTTTTTTATGCCCACTTATTTATGGCATTCTACTCATCCAGCAGGTATTTGTTCTATTTTAGGTGTTTGTTCTGCTTCCCAATGACTGAGAATAATCGCATTCACACTATTACCAATAATATTAACTACGGTTTTAAATCCATCGGTTAGACGATCAATTCCTGCGACTAAGGCGATCGCCTCTAAGGGTAATCCTGATGCAGAAAGCACAGTAGCCATGGTGATCAGTGCTGAACCAGGAACTCCAGGAGTGCTAAATGAGACTAGCAGACTGCTAACAGCGATCGCTGTTAACAGCGAAGGAGTCAAGGGAATCTGATAAATTTGGGTAACAAATAAAGCATTAAATCCTTGTAAGATTGCCGCGCCATCTCGCTTAAGGGCAGTACCTAAAGGAATCGCAAAACTAGCAATTTCTTCGCGTAATCCATAATTCTCTTGAATATTTTGCAATACTACAGGTAGCGCCGCATTAGAACTAGCTGTGCCAAATGCTAAGGCGATCGCCTCCGAAAGACTCCTTAGGAATCTCACTGGATCGGCTTTGAGAACAAATAGAACAAGCATGTCTAAACAAATCATGATCGAAGAGGCGATCACTAAACCCAAAACATAGAGAAATAATTTGGCAACTAGTTCTAGTCCTTGAGTGGCGATCGTCGAACTCATTAGAGCAAATACACCTAAAGGCGCAACATACAAAATGATGGATAGAGTCTTTTCGCTAATGTGATAGATGCTTTCGATTAGTTCCACAAATGGTTTTGCTTTCTCTTTGGCAAGTTGGACTCCAATTCCTAATAAGACTGCTGAAAAAATAATTTGCAATAGATTGCCTGTACTGAGAGCTTCTAATGGATTTACGGGAATTAAGCTAACTAGCCAAGATATGAGAGAAGGTGGTTCTGAAATCTTAATATTTGCAGATATTGAAAAGCCTTTCATACCAACACCTGGTTGTAAAAGATAAGCAGTCCCCATACCGACACAAAGCGCGATCGAGCTAGTAATCAAATAACTTGTCATTAATTTGATTGTATATCTACCAACTTGTCCAGCCCCCTGAATTCGATTTAATCCCATGATTAATGAAGAGAAGACAATGGGAACGACCACAAATTGAATTAGCCTTAAAAAGGATTCGCCAACTGGAGCCAAAAAACTTTGATTAATTAGTTCGATATTCTCAGGAAAAGTTGTGTTTAGTAAAGTTCCAAATGCAACTCCAACTGCCAGCGAAAGTAGAATAAATGTAGATAGATTCATATTTAAAATTGCTAATGTAAAAATCGCTATAAAAAATTTGTTGTCAAATAAGCTGATCAACATTTAAAATGCATATCAAAAACTAGAAGATGATTGTGCCGCGCGAAGCGCGGCACAATCATCTTGCAACTTAAAGGCGCATCAACTTAGCGGTGACTCTAGCTTAAATTAGCTTACTAGCATGAGAGAGAAAGTCCAAAATGAACGGCGATCGCAGGTCACTGATCGCAAAGCATTTCCAAAAAGATCTAACGCGAAGCACTAATGTTCTTTTGTAGGTTGACGATGGTGATTGCTATATAATCAATCCTGCTATGTTGCTCCTTTTAATATTTAGATACGAAAAAAAGATGTTATGGCGGATCGTTATGTTCGCGTAAAAACCTCCCAAGGGAAAGTTTATTACGGGCTGTTGGAGTTGAATCAATCTGTGAAGATCCTCAGTACAGCGCCGTGGCTGGGAGGAGAGCCAAGCGGCGAAATACTTGCGCCAGAAACTTACCAGCTTTTAGCTCCCTGTGAGCCGAGCAAGATTGTGGCTGTTGGCAAAAACTATTCGGCTCATGCCGCCGAGATGGGTGGGGAAGTGCCAAAGGAACCAATCCTATTTTTAAAACCAACCACAACCATAATCAATCCTGAAGCGGAAATCGCTCTGCCGCCACAGTCCAAACGGGTGGAGTATGAAGGTGAATTAGCATTGGTGATCGGCTCACGCTGCTTTAATCTCACACCCAAACAGGCGATCGCCGCCATTTGGGGCTATACGATCGCCAACGATGTCACGGCACGGGATTTGCAAAGAAGTGATAGCCAATGGACACGCGGCAAAGGTTTTGATACATTTTGTCCTTTGGGCCCTTGGATTGTCTGCGAAATTAGTCCAACGGCGTTGATCCAAACTTTCGTGAATGACTTTAAAAAGCCTTTTCAGTCAGCCTCAATTGAGGAAATGGTGTTTTCTCCAGAATATATCGTTTCCTACATTAGCCAGATTATGACGTTATTACCAGGAGATGTTGTTTTGACTGGTACGCCTGAAGGCGTGGGACCAATGCAAGAAGGCGATCGCATTTATATAGAAATCGAGGGTATCGGCAAATTGCAAAACACTGTGATTTTGCGATCACCTTTACCATCTGATGAAGAAATAGAAGAAGACGAAACTATCGTTCAATAAAGAAACGCTACACGCTAGATTTTTAATTAATATTGGGAACATGTTATTTGTAACCGAAGTCATTAGGTTCTGGTCATGCTCTATTGCAGCTAATAAAAACAATTTGAACAGGCAAGGGGCTTAAGCCCCTTGTTAAGGCTATTGAAAATTGCCATTGTGAGTAACTTATGGTTGCGCTCTATAGAGCGCAACCATGCAAGGGTAATAAAATATATGTGGGGGAAGTTTTGGTTCGCTCAATAATCTTTATATATTCGCTAATCCTATGAAGTCCCTAACCCTAAATTTACCGAAATTTCTAAAAAGTCAAGTCGGCTGTTTATCAGCGATCGCGCTAACTTTGCCGCTAGTCGCGCTGCCTAGCTTTGCTCAAATTATTCCTGTCGAAACGGCTCCTACCTCAGCACCCTCCACGCTCCCATCCGATAACCCCAACGACAAAGCCGCTAATCCCACAGACAATAAAAACGCACGTTTTAGCTGTCAAGTGCGCGAAGGTCAATACATCGTTGTTTATCAACCCAAGAGCCAACCTCAAAAATATTTCCCTTGGGCTGCCCCTAACACGATGGGCGATGGTTGGTCGCCTGAGCGTCGTTGCAATGAAATT
>JAJAZG010000171.1 GCA_026785865.1 Pseudanabaena sp. CAN_BIN31 | reverse complement strand
TATTAGTCTCTAACCATTGCGACTCTAAATTTGTCAGATAAATTCCTAGTTCAGCTTTTCTCAGGATTAGATATAGGAAGCCATCAAACTGAGAAGTTTTATAATTGTCAGTTTTATACTTGTCTTTAAGAAAATCAAAGTGTTTCTGTTGTAGATCTTTAGTATCCATTTTGCACTTAATAAAATCAGTAATATTTAAAACTTTAGTTTTTAGTTTGCGCGACGAGATAAATGCGATCGCTTAATTGTCTTAATAGCTGCGCGATATCCCCATCGGTAGATTGTAATTGAGCCACCTTTTCGCAGCTATACATTACCGTTGTATGATCTTTACCGCCCACTGCTTCGCCGATTTTGGGCAAGCTGAGATTAGTATGTTGGCGCATTAAATACATCACATATTGACGCGCTTGGCTAATTTCTCGCCGCCGTGAATTTCCTAATAGATCCGCCAGATCGATATTTAGCATTTCTGTAACCACCCTCAAAACCATCTCGGCGGATACTTCCACAGGTTCTTTGGGAGGATTGAGAACAGGGGCGACATTTTCCACGGTCATCGGTAATCCTGAGATCGAGATATAGGCAACGGTTCGCACCAATGCTCCTTCCAATTCACGGATATTGGAAGTATAGCTAGCGGCGATATGATGGAGAACATCGGTGGGAATTTTGAGATGGTCGTATTCGGCTTTTTTCTGCAAGATTGCCATGCGAGTTTCCAAATCGGGAACTTGGATATCGGCAATCAATCCCATGGAGAAGCGCGAGCAAAGTCGTTCTTGCAAACGGGGAATTTGAGCAGGTGGGCGATCGCTCGCAATGACGATTTGTTTACCAGTTTCGTAGAGCGTATTAAAAGTATGAAAAAACTCTTCTTGGGTATATTCCTTACCCTCGATAAATTGAATGTCATCGACAATCAGCATGTCAATCTCTCGATATAGCTCCCGAAATCTTTGCATACTATCTTTACGAATTGCTGAAATCAGATCGTTGGTGAACTGCTCCGTGGAAACATAGGCAATTCTTGCTTTCGGCTCAATTTCTAGACGGTAATGGGCGATCGCTTGCATCAGATGGGTCTTGCCTAAGCCCACACCACCGCATAAAAACAAAGGATTAAACTCACGACCTGGGGACTCAGAGACTGCTAACGCGGCGGCATGAGCCATCCGATTTGCCGAGCCAACTACAAAACGATTGAAATTGTACTTGATATTGAGGTTGATGGGGCGAGGTGCATTAGCATGGGTTTCCGACTGGCGATTGCTTTGAGTACTATTGGTGGGGATTGCTGCTGCCATCGCTTGCACTGCCTCCGCCGCGATCGCTGTTTCTAGCATCCCGTCTTGACTAATTTCAATAGTGTCAAGATTTAGCGTGTCAAGATCTAGATTTAATTGAGGTTGCCCCGTAGGTGGCTCACTAATTGGAGCCGCCTCAATATAAATTTCCACGGGATAGCCAAGGATCTCCGTGACCGCATCGGTAATATTCTGAAAGTAATATTTATGCAGCCAATTTTTCGCAAAAACTGATGGCGTACGAATCGTCAAGCGATCGGCCGTAAGCTCATTCGCCACAACAGTCTTGATCCATCCTTCATATGTAGGGCGGCTAAGTTGGCTTTCAAGCAGTTCGAGAACTTGATTCCAGAGGGTTTCTAAGGAAATATCAACAGACATCGTTGGTTGTGGTCAAAAGGGCTAACGGCGGATCACAATCTTATCGCGTGTATTAAAATTTTGGAGAATTACTTAAATTACTTAATTGGCTTAATGAATATTCTGCGGAATTCACACACAAGCTCCAGATCAAAATCTCAACCAAACTCTAGACCGCGTATAGCCCTCACTATAGGCGATCCCGCAGGCATCGGTACGGAAGTTATTCTGAAATCTCTTACCGATCACGCTTTATTAGGACTAGATGCAGAGTTCACAGTTTTTGGCGATCGCCGCTATCTTGTGAAAACTTATAATTTGTTAAAAAATAATGGCAATCTACCGATCGCCGATCCAGATCGCCTAGAAATCATTGATATCCGCACCGACGAAGAGGTTTTGCTGGGAACTGGCAATCGAGCCAGTGGGGCAGCAAGCTTTGCTTACCTAGATGCCGCGATCGCTGCAACTTTGTCAGGAAAGTTTGACGCAATTGTCACCGCACCGATCTCGAAGTCGGCATGGAAACAAGCGGGACATGATTATGCGGGACAAACAGAGTTACTGGCTGAGCGTAGCCAAGTTGATGATTTTGGGATGCTATTTGTCGGCAAATCTCCCCATACAGACTGGGTATTCAGGACATTGCTAGCAACTGTGCATATCCCTTTGAGCGAAGTAACTAAGCAGCTTACGCCTGAGTTAATCGAACAGAAATTAGAATTATTATGCCGATCGCTATTACAAGATTTTGCGATCGCGAATCCACGCATTGCCATATCGGGGATCAACCCCCATAGTGGCGAACAAGGTCAACTGGGGTGCGAAGAGCGCGACTGGTTGCAACCCTTAATTGATCGCTATCGCCAACAGCATCCTCATGTGCAACTTACCAACCCGATCCCACCTGACACGATGTGGATCAATCCTGCGAGGGCATGGAACGATCGCCTATCACTTGGTTATGATGCCTATCTCGCCATGTATCACGATCAGGGCTTAATTCCTGTCAAGCTTTTAGCCTTTGATCGCGCTGTGAATACGACGATTGGGCTGCCATTTGTGAGGACATCTCCCGATCACGGTACTGCC
>JAJAZG010000170.1 GCA_026785865.1 Pseudanabaena sp. CAN_BIN31 | reverse complement strand
GGACAGGGCATTGTGTCAATCTATCAATTTTTGCGCGATCGGAACATTGCCAAAGAATCACCAACCATAAGTCAAGCCATTCATCAATGGGAATCTGAAATTGGATTACCAACAAAAACAATTGATCCCGGCGCAATCATTGGTGCTGGAGCATTAGAATCAGGCGATCGGCTTTGTTTGCAAACCCTAGAAATCTTTGTCGATGCTTACGGTGCCGAAGCCGGAAATCTAGCGCTAAAACTATTGCCCTACGGTGGGTTATACATTGCAGGTGGAATTGCTGCAAAGCTCTTGCCCTTGATTGAAGATGGACGATTTATGCGATCGTTTCTACATAAAGGCAGAATGCGATCGCTCCTTGAAGCAGTTCCAGTTCATTTGATTTTGAATCCACAGGTAGGATTGATCGGTGCTGCTGTCTGCGGGTTGAGATAATTGATTTAGTCTAGTGGTCCAGCAAAACTGTAATCTTTACAAGATTCATGGACCGACCTCACACCTTTTCCTGAATCAAATAGCCGCATCAATGTTCACCATCTACCAACCAATGGGTGCGCTCGACGTGGCTACGATTGGCGAATGTTTTGAAGAGGCTGGTAAACCGACTATGACAATTGTGGACGATCGCAAGGTTTTAGCAACAGCAAATATCTATGAGAAAGATATTAATCGGGTACGGATTGGGCAACAAGTAAATTTGAAACTGGCAGGTTTACCGCCAAATGTCACATTTTAGGGACGAGTGACGACAATCGGTACTGTTATCGGCGAAGCGCGTGTCGTATCTGTCAAAGCTGAGATTAGTAATCTCAACGGTCAGCTTAAATCGGGAATGTTTGCCGAAATGCAAGTATTGACAGATAAAGCTTCGGCTCCCGTACTTGCGATTTCGAGCATGGCAATTGTGGAAGTACAGGGCAAAAATGTAGTCTATGTGCAGAATGGTAATAGTTTTCAGCCAACCGAAGTGAAGCTAGGGATGACTGCGGGTGAACTCGTTGAAGTGGAAAGCGGTCTATTTGAAGGCGATCGCATTGTGACTCAGGGCGCTCCACTTCTTTATGCTCAATCTTTGCGCGGCGATCCTAAAAAGGAATCAGATAAATCGAAAGAAGGTGAAAAAGTAGTTGTTTCGAGTAATGCGATCGCAAGGCAGTGGTGGATTTTTCCCGCAGCAGGTGGAGTTATCGCTGTTTCTTTAGGTGCAGCATTTTGGCTGGGACGGCGCAGCAAACCAGAGATATTGAGTTCTCACAGTAGTTATTTTTCTAATAACGGTAAATTGTTAGTACCTTCTAATTACGATTTGTCAGCAACAGAACCCGCTAACGACGATAAGTCAAAGTAAATTATCAAAAATATGATGTGTGCTGCTTCCTCTAGATGTTGCGCTTATCGTAATTCACCAGATGACTTCAGATTCCTGATTATTCTCAATGGCTGAATATTCACGGTTAGCGCCTGTAAAATTGGAATTTTTAATCTCTTAATCGCTAAGAAATAAGACATCTTACATTTTCTGGATAACATGCTTCTATGGCGTGTTATCCAGAAAATTTCGGTATAACCACCCTAAATTAGGCTATATATCATACTGAAACTTTCCGTGTAATATATAGTCCGACCGCTAGATTGTCTGTTAGAAAGTACTTGAAAATTATCTGTGACTGCCCAGCATTAAAGGGCTGTGAGTCCGAATGATAAGCCGAAACGTTAGTATTGCAGCAAGCGAAGTTAATCATCAATTACAGATAGCTGAACTATAAATTCTGTTTTTTAGAGGATAGATGATCTAGATCAAGAGGATCACTTTCAATGTAATCCTTTGCAATCATGTCCTCCAAAGACATGACCAAACCTTCTACACTGTGAAATCGTCCATCTTTTGGGACTAATTCCAACCACTGTTTAAGAAATTGATCCCAACTTATTCCTTCAAACTGGCTCTGTTGTTCATGACGAATAAACCAAAACATCAGATGAGCTTTTGATGCATTCCAAGAAGGTTCTGCACGCACTCTGATTTCACGAAGAGCACGAAGCGCTTTTCCTTCTGCACTTTCGTGTTTATCGTGCTTTTCTTGCATTCGTTTTTGCAGCTTTCTTGCCAATTCATTAAAATCATCAGGAAAAGCAAATCGGATTCGTTTCCGAGCTAATGCCTGTCCTAATGCTCTAATCTCTTGATCATTTTGGCATCCTGGTGTGCGTTGCCAATCTGTAACAACTGCCTTTTCCAAAGTCATTACACGATCAAGATCAGCAACAAGTTTGTACTCTGCAACCCCCGAAA
This sequence comes from Pseudanabaena sp. CAN_BIN31, assembly GCA_026785865.1. Taxonomy (GTDB): domain Bacteria; phylum Cyanobacteriota; class Cyanobacteriia; order Pseudanabaenales; family Pseudanabaenaceae; genus Pseudanabaena. Next base: position 2,065 of record JAJAZG010000170.1, on the reverse strand, counting down.
TATAAGCATACTGCGGTCGCTTACTCTTTTGAATCTCATATAAGCATTGTTCATCGACTTCTACAAGAGGAGCTACTTCTAAAAATGGGCGATCCATACAAGAGCGCACAATGTCACACGTTTGTGTAATCACAGCAAATCCTTTGACTTTAGATTCCGTGAGGTCTACGTCCTCTTGCGCGACATCAGCAGCGTCATTGGTCAAAGGGCGTTGGGGATTGAAGCGATAGACAAACCATTGTTCTCCGAGCACACAATCTCCCTGACACCACTCCCCCAGAGCAATGTCTACTGTTTGAACCAAAACTTTACGCTCATTGTCCACTAATATTTTTTCGGCTCCTTGCTGTTCTGGCAGGTCTGGATTGTCCAACCTCTTGATGTATAGGATATTGCAGAGCATCAATCAGATGTGATGGATTCTGAGGCATACGTGCTGAATAAACATCTTCAGACAAAGAACCAAATTGCAATTTTTGTAGTGCATTTCCAGCACCAACTAGCTGCTTGAATTCTTTATGTTTGCCAGCAACTAAAAGATCGAAAAGGGGATTACCGTTATCATCAGGTTTCAACAAAAGACTGCGATTAAGACTTGCACTTCCGCGATTAATGTACTGGATAGTACCCAATAGTCGATTTAGTTGCTCTTCATTAAAGCGGGATAATGGTTGACCACTTGCCCAAAAATGAAGGCTTCTTCGGGAAACATTAAAAAGTTTTGCAAGTTGTTCCCAAGTCAAACCACTTAATCTCCGCAATTCGCCAAGAGCTTTTTGTGTCGCTTCTGGAGAGCTCGCTGACGGTAAAGTAATCCCGCTAGTTGTCATGTCTACAGCAGCTCGCAGTTCTTGATAGGCAGTTTCTCTAAAAGTGCTTGTAGTAGGGCGAATCATAAAAATTCTAGAGCCAATTAAGGAATGATTCCTTGGATGTCTCATTGCTCCTATTGCAGAGGTGCTTAATCGTTGACTAGGGTTTTCCTTGAATAGAATACTCATAATTGACCTCCAAAACGCCGCAAAAATTCATCGTTCACAGCCCATCGAAAAAAAGTATAAATTCTTTCAGCAAAATGTTGTCCTTCACTCATTAAAGCTTCGATACTAAATTCTCGATTTTTTGAAAGAGACATATCTAAATCGAGAATCCAGCTAGGCTCAGAGATAGGTTCAATTGCATTAGGGTCAAACGTTTCACCAGCAGGCATAAGCCCCCATCTTGCAAGAATTTTCTCTTCCCCACCAGGAACGATAAACAAAGACTCATTGATAGCTTGATGAATATTTCCTCTAAATTCAGCAGCCATCATGCCTGACATCTCAGGTTTTACAAGTGATGATACATCTTGCAAATCTAAATCGACAAGTCTGTCAATATAGCGCAGTCCAAAGCGTTCGATGACTTGGGGATCAAAGCTTTCCTTAAGTGCAAGAAGTAGGTTTTCTAATCGCTCCAAAAAGTCACGACGACTTGAGTAAGCAGTCGTTTCAAGCGCCATAAAATCAGGTGCTAAAGACACTCGCCAACTATCCGATGCATCAATGAATCGCCAAGTGAGTTGTAGAGTCGGCTGAACAGCACCTTGAGGTCCAAACACAAAAGTCTGAGTTTGCTCAGGTTGAAGGATTGGATACTTCTCTCTAACTGCCTCTTGAAATGAACTAACAAAATCCTTCTTCTCAATTGAGAGAATAGGTGGAAAGCGCACCTGTGCAATCACTCGAATAAGAGGTGCATCTTTTAAAGATACCTCTTCAGGTGGCGGGGCGGTGAGTGGATTGAAATTAAACACTTTTTATATCCTTCTTAAGACTTGCGGAGAAAATCATTATGTCTATAGCCGAGGTTTGAAACATAACACCTATCAATCCTTATTCCTATGATATAGCAATAGTGTGAATTAGAGTGTGAAGTTTAAGTCCTTTTTTCACGAATCGCTTAGAGCATAACACTTGGGTCTACCCCTGTTAAGGTACAAAAACAACGAACGTAGATCGGTTGTTTCGGCTTTCAAAAAGATATTTCGCCAATTCAAACTTGAAGTGCAACACCTAGAGATCTT
>JAJAZG010000169.1 GCA_026785865.1 Pseudanabaena sp. CAN_BIN31 | reverse complement strand
TTCTCGCCAACCTATCTCTACCCAAAGAACTGCATTTACCCTTTTTTGTTGCCATATTTGTCAGCAGCATCCTCACAGGATTGGTGAGTATCTTCATCGAGCGGATCGCTTTTCGACCTTTACGCGATCGCCAAGCCGATCCATTGCTCACCTTAGTTTCTAGTTTGGGCTTAGCTGTAGCGATCGTGAATACGATCCAATACCTTGTTGGCGCAGAAAGCTATAACTTTCCCTCCAATATTTATGGCAGCTTACCACCCGCGATCAACTTCGGCACAATCGACAAACCGATCGCCATTCGCACCGTCCAAATCGTCATTTTTGGCGTATCAGGTATAATTCTAACGATTCTCACCTATGGAATTAACTTCACCAAGCTAGGCAAAGCGATGAAAGCTGTAGCCGAAAATGCCACCACTGCTAGTTTGCTGGGCATAAATACCGATTTTTTCATTCTGCTTACCTTTTTTGTATCAGGTTTCTTAGGTGGACTTGCAGGAACTCTGGTTGGCTCCAGTGTCAGCATTGCGGGTCCCTATTTTGGCATCGGTTTTGGTTTAAAAGGACTAGCCGTGATTGTCTTGGGCGGATTAGGCAATATTCCTGGAGCCGTCGTTGGCGGCATCGTTTTAGGGCTTGCCGAGTCCTTTGTCCCTTCCGAGCATTCAGCCTACAAAGATGCCGTAGCCTTTGCCTTGCTGCTCATCGTCCTGATTGTGCGCCCACAGGGACTACTCGGCAAAACCTTTGTCCAGAAAGTTTAAATATAGTTGCCGCCAAGTATCTCACAGCGCAATAGGCTGTAAGACACAAAACCCAAAAAGTAGATGCGGCGCTCTGCGCCGCATCTACTTTTTGAGTTTCATTTAGTTTTATGTAGTGGCGGGAATTTCGTGGGAAGATATTTATAGTTTGTATTTTCAGTTACAAACACAGATTATTTTATATAAATTTAAATATTAAGTTCAAGTAATTGCCAAAATCAATTATTTTCTAAGCAAAAATTTATAGGGAAACTGTGGCTATGTTGCACTCACTTTACTATTCCATCAGCGCTATTCAAGACGAAACCAGACAGTTACTCGAAAGTGGTAGACTGACGCGCAGTCAGCCCATTCACACCCTTTGTCGCTTCTTTCGCGATCGCGAATGGTGTCAAATCGAGCGAGAATTGGAAGGAAATCAGTATTTATTGCGCGATCGCATTGGTGATTTAGTTAGTCATGAATGTTGGCACAATGATTAAGTCAGTTTGTGATGAGTCGATGAAATACCAGTCTTTAGCCGCACAAAAGTTATACAATTTGACTAGTTCTAGCGAAGTTGCTAGCCATATAAGCATCAATGGAGGTAATTCAAACCATTGGGGATTCAGCAAGAGCAAAAATCGAGTCAAGGCTTTGATCCAATCAACCGCCTCAAGCAATTTGTTGACCAATCTGCTAGTATGCTGAATCTAGACGAAGATGTGGCAACAGATAGGGGCATGACTCAAATTATTAAGTCGGCGGTAATGATCATTGGTGGTGGAGAGGACAAAGTCCAAGACCGCAAAATTCTTAAAGCCTTTGTGGAAAACTCTGGCGGCTCTCAAGCCAGTATTGCGATAATCCCATGCGCCTCAAGAGAACCCGACATTATCGGACGTATTTATCATGATATTTTCACCGAACTCGGTGCAGGTACGGTCGAAGTATTAGACATTCGCGAACGCCCTCTCGATGACTATCCCGTAGCCGAAGCTCTAGTAGATCGGTTTACAGGAATTTTTATGACTGGCGGCGACCAACTCCGTTTGTGTGGCTTGATTGCGGATACGCCCTTTGCGATTACGATCGCCAAACGCATCGGTGAAAGTCGATTGGTGCTGGCTGGCACAAGTGCAGGTGCGGCGGCGATGGGCTATCACATGATTTCGGGCGGCAGTAGCGGCGAGTCTCCTCATAAAGAACTTGTGAATATGAGTACTGGCTTGAATATTTTGCCAGAGATCATTGTCGATCAGCATTTTCATAATCGCAATCGCATGGCACGTCTAATGACAGCGATCGCCGCTCATCCTGACAAAATCGGCATTGGCATTGATGAAGATACAGTCGCAATTTTTGAGCCGAATAATATCATGCGCGTTTTGGGACGCGGCACAGTCACCGTCGTCGATCCAGGTGAGGTTTCTTATAGCAATCAACTATGGGTGAGTGGTTCAGCACCCCTAACAATTCACAACTTGCGTGTGCATATTCTTGCTGCTGGTTGTAAATATCACATGCTCAAGCGCATTCCCATTAGTCCATCAGTTTAAAAAAAAGGGCGCGTTGCGCCCCTTTTTTTTCTTAGAACAATGGGCTTAAGCCCATTGTTTTTTATTTGTTCCAATTTTGTATTGGCAAATCTCCTGTATCTGGGCTGTCAACAATCGATTTCAAGCCTTCTAAGGTCGAAGGTAGCGATCGCGGGTCCATAAACATCACCTTGCTGCTACCACTGGAGCCGATCGTCGTCCCCATCGAGATATAGCTTTGAGCTAGCAAAAATTGCAACGCTTCATTAGCTTGCGGATTGCCTTTCATCGACTGTAATAATACTTGCATCGCCTGAGCCGTCCCTTGCGCCTTCAGCACCTGTTCCTGTCGCTCCGCCTCTGCTCGTAAAATTCGGGATTGTTTCTGTCCTTCTGCCTCTAAAATCGCCGCCTTTTGTGAAGCCTCAGCATTGAGCATCTGCGAATCAGCTAAACCTTTAGCCTTGTTGATCGCCGACTCTCGTTCGCCCTCAGAGGTGAGAATAGCCGCCCTTTTTTTACGCTCGGCAGTCATTTGCAATTCCATCGACTCCTGCACCGCCTTCGCTGGCAAAATGTCGCGCAACTCTACCCGCGTCACTTTTACGCCCCAAGGATCGGTTGCCTCATCGAGATCCTGTAACAAAATTTCATTAATCTTATTCCTTGCCGTAAATGTCTCATCTAGCTCTAAGCTGCCTAGCTCCGACCTAATCTGGGTCAGGATGATATTCGTCATCGCTTGACGCAAGTTATCGACACGATAAAACGCTTTTTCCATATCGACAACGCGCCAATACACGACCGCATCGGCGCTAATCGATACATTGTCGCGCGTGATGCATTGCTGTGGCTCAATATCTAAAACCTGCTCTTTGATTGAGCCTCTATAAGTCACACTGTCAATGAAAGGCAGGATAAAGTGCGGGCCAGCAGGAAGCTTGCGTTTGTATTTACCAAACGATGCAACTAGTGCTTCTTCGCCTTGGTTGACGATTTTAAACGAACTACTGCCGACCCCAAAAAATACACCTGCGCCGATCGCCAAGCTAAACAGTAAGTCCATAATATTTTCTCTTTGGAATACTAAATTTTAATATTGCTTGTGTTAATCGGAAAAACTTTCTGACGGTTTTAATAATTTTTGTGGCGATCTCGCTTTTGGCTAAATGTAACAGGCGATCGCGATCTTGTAATTTGGACGATGGCGAATGCCATGCAGCATTAGTTTTTCGTGCATGGCGAGGGCATTGGCGATCACTTGACTGGATATCTTACAATCTTAATAACTTGAAATTTACTAGAATGATGATAGTCATTCAGACAAAAATGTTATGCCTAACTATTTAACTGTTGCTGAAGCGCAAGAAAAATTGCCGACGCTATCTAGGAACCTCAAAAATCCAGCGATTATCACGCAAGATGGTAAGCCTGTAATTGTTGCCTTGAGTATGCAACAGTTTGCTTCTTTAGTCGAAACAATTGAAATTTTAAGCGATCGCGAGTTCATGTCGGATTTGAGAGAAGGTATCCGACAAGCAGATTTAGGACAAACGGTTAGTTTAGAAGCCTTGAAATTAGAATTAGGTTTGTGACATCCTCCCGACGCTCAACTGAGTACAGTTAGAGCGCGGGCTTCCCGAAGAAAGCTCTTTTACAGGAGACTCGTACTTTGAGCTTTACGTCCGAAGATACAGGTCATCGTCTTTTGGACTCACTGCACCAGTTTCACGTTCCTCATG
>JAJAZG010000168.1 GCA_026785865.1 Pseudanabaena sp. CAN_BIN31 | reverse complement strand
GGAATCGGCGGAGAATGCTCACAAAACGATTTTGCGGGCTTTAGAAGTTGGGATCAATCATATTGAGACCGCTCAAGGCTACGGCAAGAGCGAAGAATTTATCGGCAAGGCGATGCGAAATGGATTGAGTGCTCAACGCGATCGCCTTTACCTGACCACAAAGATTTCGCCAACCAAAGACGCGGACTCAATGCGCCGCCAAATCGAGCAGTCTCTCAAAAAGTTAAACGTTGACTATATCGATAATTTTGATATTCATGGAATTAATTTAAAAGAACATCTTGACTTAGTGACAAATCCCAATGGCTGCATGAAAGCTGTAAGAGAAGCGATCGATCAAAAAATAATTGGTCATGTCGGATTCTCTACCCATGCACCTCTTGACGTAATTCTCGATACGATCAACACCGATCTGTTCGAGTCCATTAACTTACACTACTATTACTTCAATCAACGCAACGCCCCTGCCGTGCAGCTTGCCCATGAGAAAGATATGGGTGTATTTATCATTTCGCCATCGGATAAGGGCGGAATGCTTTACAGTCCTTCGGAAGAATTAGCAAGTGTGAGCTATCCATTTACGGCTTTGTATATGTGCGATCGCTTCCTACTCAGCGATCCTCGCGTGCATACCCTCAGCCTCGGCGCAGCTAATCCCGCCGAAATTGATTCACATCAAGACGCATGGGATCACGATGAACCCATGTCCGAATTAGAACTAGCCGTTCTCGATCGCATTAATCACCGCTATACCTTACTCGAAGGCGATCGCTGTTCCCAATGTTATGAATGCTTACCATGCCCCGAAAATATCAATATTCCTGAAGTGTTGAGGTTAAGGAATTTAGCGATCGCCTTTGATATGGAAGAATTTGGGAAATATCGTTACAAAATGTTTGAAAACGCGGGACATTGGTTCCCTGGTCGTAAAGCGATTCGTTGCACAGATTGCGGCGACTGCTTACCGCGCTGTCCAGAAAATTTAGATATCCCCAAGCTGTTGCGCGATACACACGATCGCTTGCAGAGCGAAGAAGGCAGACGGCTGTGGGAATAGCTAATAATTAGCTATTAGTCCACCAGAGGAAATTTGCCTAGTTAAGCGATCGCTACTAAATCTCTCGACAAAAAGAAAAGCGATCGCACTTCACATAAGAAAATGATCATTCTTTTCGAGAACCGCCTTACAATTAAGTAAGGTATTTCTGTAAGGAACTAAAGTAATGACAAAAGCGATAGTCACAACCAAAGGACAAGTCACTATTCCCAAAGAAATTCGGGATTATCTAAACTTAGATACAGGTAGCAAGGTTGATTTTATCGTGGATGAAAATGGCACAGTAAAACTAATTTCTCTCAATGTCCCTATTCATAAATTATCAGGAATTTTACACAAAAAAGAGATAATACCTGCCACTTTGGCACAAATGGAAGAAGCAATAATCAGAGGTGCTTGTGATTGGACTTGATACGAATGTCTTGGTTCGCTACCTGACAAAAGACGATGAAAAGCAGTGGAAGCAAGCTGTTGATGTTGTAGAGGGAACAGTTCAGTGTTTTGTTAGTGATATAGTTTTATGTGAATTAATCTGGGTTTTGCGTGGTAATCCTTATCAATTTAGTAGGGAAGAAATTAGTAATACCCTAGAAATGATGCTGCAATGTGCTGTTTTTGAATGGGAAAAGCGCTCAATAGTTTATCAATCTTTACAGCGCTTTAAAAAAGGAAAGGCTGATTTTTCCGATTATTTAATTGGTGCGATCGCGCAACAATCTGGTTGTATGACAACAGCGACATTTGATCAAAAATTGAAAAACGAAAAGGGTTTTGATTGTCTTTATTGATTTTTGAGAGAAAAAGCGATCGCTTTTTTATAAATAACTGATCGCTCTTAGTGGTGCAGAAAGCTCTTTGAGATCTTAGTAGATATTGCGATCGCACTTTGATTTAGTGAAATCCGAATAGAGGCAAAGGTTAGCTTTCATGACATATCAGTACAATATGGAGAGAGTAAACCGTAAATACTAACTATGATCCCAACCGTAATCGAACAGTCTGGTCGTGGCGAAAGAGCCTTTGACATTTTTTCGCGTCTGCTGCGCGAGCGGATCGTATTTTTGGGACAGCAGGTAGATGACAGCATTGCCAGCATCATCGTTGCTCAGTTACTTTTTCTTGAAGCTGACGACCCCGAAAAAGATATTTTCTTGTACATCAACTCCCCTGGTGGATCGGTAACCGCAGGTATGGCAATTTACGACACCATGCAGCACATTCGCCCTGATGTTTCGACGATTTGTGTAGGTCTAGCGGCAAGTATGGGGGCTTTTTTGCTTACTGGTGGCGCAAAGGGCAAGAGACTATCTTTGCCGCATACCCGCATCATGATTCACCAGCCCCTTGGTGGCGCACAGGGACAAGCAACTGATATTGAAATCCAAGCTAAGGAAATTCTTTATCATAAAAGTCGTCTTAATGAGTTGATGGCTTTCCATACAGGGCAACCACTTGAGCGTATCGCCGACGATACCGATCGCGATTTCTTTATGGCTCCTAATGAGGCAAAGAATTACGGATTGATTGATGAAGTTGTCAGTCAGCGCCCAAAATTCGACATTGCATCGTGATGTTGTAAAATAAGATGGCTCACTATTAATTAAGTAAGAGTCATCTTATTTGGTAAGAGTCATCTTATTTGGCACTGGTTCCGATGTATGGGATGCAACAAAGCTTTTCCCAAAAAGGATACATGGATTTTTCTGAATCTAAAGTATTAGGGTTCTGAGGCTCAAATAGCTGAATACCTCGATTCTTTGCTTGGGGCATTCATGTATGGAATTCTCAGCTAAAACGCCAAAACCATTGCCACGAAAGGATTATTTAAATTCCACTTAGCGGAACCAGTGCCTAGAGCTTTTGTTATTGTTTGTTTTAGGAAAGAGAGTAGAGAGTGGTCTAATTATTTAGAAATATTTAGTGTCAATACATATGATTGAACCAATGTCTTTGAAATCTCTTAAACAAGAAGCTGAGATGAACTTCTGTGATGATCAAGTCTGGCTCAGTTTGGCAAGATTTTATTGTCAGCAAGTAAATTGGCAAGAGGCGATCGTTGCCTATGATCGAGTTATTGAGATTAGGCATCAGTACGCAGAAGAACATTATGATCCTAGTACTATATTATTAGTCTCACCATCTTCTAGTGATACGGAACAGTGTCAAAACCAGGGGTTAGATCAGGCTTTTACTTATTACCAAGACACTTTAGAAATCGAAATTGAATATGCAGGATTTTATCTGCAATATGGGTATTTTCTACGCGATCTCCTACAGATTAGTGCTGCTGAATCAGCATTCCAAAAAGCTATATTAATTAATCCAGAACTAGCTGAAGCCATACTAGAGCTGGGAAATATTGCATACAATCGCTGTAACTATTCCTTAGCTGTGCAATATTTTCAGGACGCTATTGCAAATAAAACAGAATATCCAGAAGCCTATTGTAATATTGGGAATTGTCTAGCACTACAAAGTCAGTTTGAAGAGGCGATCACCTGCTATGAAAAAGCCTATTCACTCAATCCTGATTTACATGACTTATCTAAGAAACTGAACCAAATCTACAACAGATTTGTCCCGCGTTGGCATTTTCCGATGATGAATGATACCTATCGCAATAGCTGCTATGAAAAAGCTTTACAGAAAGCAGTCAAACCTGAATCTGTAGTTTTGGATATTGGCTCTGGCTCTGGCTTACTGGCGCTCATGGCGGCAAGGGCTGGGGCAAAGCAGGTATATACCTGTGAAAAGGTGAGGGTAGTTGCGAATATGGCGCGGAAGATTGTAGAGGCTAATGGCTATAGCCAGCAGATTACTACTTTCAATAAGTTATCCAATGATTTACAAGTGGGTGAAAATTTAAGCGAACCTGCTGATATTTTAGTCAGCGAAATTTTTGATGTGGGACTTTTAGCAGAGTACGCAGTTCCTTCTATTCGTCACGCAAGGGAACATTTGCTTAAGCCCAACGCTCAAATTATTCCCAAGTCGGCAACTGTATATGCGGTGCTAGTTGATAGTAGTCAAGTATTTCATCAGGATCGCGTAAACATAGTGTCAGGCTTTGATCTGAGTTTGTTTAATACTTTTGCCAAAAAAGCTGACTACTTACAGTTATATTTACGTAACTTCGAGTATACAAATCTTTGTCAACCCTTTGAAATCTTCGAGTTTGATTTTTGTGGCGCGAATATCAAGCCTGAATCTCGTAAGATCTCCGTACAGATTACTGAAAGTGGTAATTGCCATGCGATTGTCTTTTGGTTTCGTTTATGGTTAGATGACGAAATTTATCTTGATACTAGTCCCTTTAGTCAGGATACTTGCTGGATGCAAGCTGTACATATTGTCGACCCACCTAAATCTTTTGAGTCGGGTCAGGAGACGGTATTATTAGCCAGTCATGATACTACCTACATCGATTTGAAGTTTGGTTAGTTTTGAGCGCTCTTAGCGCTATCCCTATTACATAAGGTGATTTCTTGAAAAGAATATACCCGTGTAGCGCAAGCGTCTCGCTTACATTATGCTCACGCAGTCAGGATGCCTGCGCTACGGCAGGTAATTTTATTTCTAGAAATCACCTAACAATTATGGCAATTACAAAATCGCTGTAGAGTAATCTCTACAAGATGACTAAAGCCTCTATAAGGTGTGTGGAGTTGAATTTATGAAGTTATTTGGTACAGATGGTATTCGTGGTCATGTCGGTAGTTTTTTGACAGCACCGTTGACGCTAGAGGTGGGGATTAGTGCAGGGAAGATTTTGAAGGAGCGCGTTGACTTAGATCGTACGAATAGAGCCAATGTGATTGTGATCGGTCAAGACTCACGGACATCGGGAGATATGCTGTCAGCAGCAATTTCCGCAGGTTTGACGGCGGCGGGTTGGAATATTTGGCATATTGGATTATGTCCTACGCCTGCGGTGGCTTATTTGACTGCAAGTAATCCTCAAGTCTTTGGCGGCGTAATGATTTCCGCTAGCCACAATCCTCCTGAAGATAATGGGATTAAGTTTTTTGGCGACAATGGCAGCAAACTTTGTGGGGAAACTCAACAAGCGATCGAATCACTATTGGAATCTGGACTCCATGTCGATCTGGTCAACTCTTCGACAAATTGGGGCAAGTATCACGAAAAGTCTCATTTAATTTCAGACTATCAGGACTCACTGCAAGCATCGATCGCCACAAATTTAAATGGACTAAAAGTAGTCCTAGATCTCGCCTACGGTTCGGCAACTCGCATCTCATTGGAAGTATTTCGCAACTTAGGCGCGGAAGTAATTTGTTTGCATCAAGAGCCAGACGGCGATCGCATAAATGTCAATTGCGGCTCTACCCATCTCGAACCATTACGAGCAGCCGTGAGAGAGCATAAAGCCGATCTAGGCTTTGCCTTTGATGGTGATGCCGATCGCGTGCTTGCTGTCGATAGTAATGGGCGCGTTGTCGATGGTGATTACATCCTGTACCTATGGGGACAAGAGTTACTCGAAAATAACCAATTGCCTGATAGTGCGATCGTCACGACCGTGATGGCAAATCTCGGTTTTGAACGCGCATGGCAAAAACTCGGCGGCAATTTTGTCCGCACGGCTGTCGGCGATCAATATGTTCATGCAGAAATGATGCGATCGGGCGCAATGCTAGGCGGCGAACAATCAGGGCATGTGCTTTGTCGTCACTATGCCGTCAGTGGTGATGGTTTACTGGCGGCGCTACATCTTGCCGCACTTGCCAAGCAAAAAGCCCCTCTTGCGGAATTAATGGATCAAAGTTTTCAGCCCTATCCCCAGTTGCTTAAAAATGTGCGCGTAGAAGATCGCGAACTGCGCCGCAATTGGCAGTCTTGTGATGTGCTAGTACAGGCGATCGCCTTAGCTGAACGCGATTTAGGCGATCGGGGACGGATTTTGGTGCGTGCGTCTGGCACTGAGCCACTGATGCGGGTGATGGTCGAAGCGGAAACTCTCGATCTTGCTCAGCATTGGACAGATAGCTTGTCGGGACTGATCGAGAAGCAGTTTGTCAAATTGTAAAAAAAAAGGGTGCGTTGCGCCCTCTTTTCTGCATCTGTATAATAAATATCTATTACTTTTCTCAAAATTTTTTAATGGAAGGCTATCCCGATGAGTCATGTCCAAGCATCTGTTCATAATTCTGAAAACACTCTGCGCGATCAGATTATGGATAGCCTTGACGATTTGATTTGGTCGCTGGCTTTACCCAATCTAACGCCACTTTATTTCAATGCTGCGGCTACAAGAGTTTATCAGCACTCCTATAAAGAGTTAATGGAAGATGAGCATCTATGGCTGACAGCGATCGCTACCGACGATCGCCCAAAAATGCAACAGGCGATCGCCGAAGCACAGGAAACAGGATCATCAAAAATTATTTATCACATCCAAAAGCGATGTTTTTCCGCACGTTTAAAAATATTTAAAGATTCTTTAGGCATTCCCATTCGCCTAGATGCGATCGCCCATGAGATTAGCGATCGCAATCAGCCTCAGAACATTTACATGGAAGAAGTTGTCTTACAAAGTGAGCAAAACTATCGCCAGATCATCGAGCAGCGCACTAAAGCATTAGCTCAAAGTGAAGCGCGTAATCTTGCGATCCTCCATGCCCTTCCAGATTTGCTCCTGATACTCAAGCCTGACGGTACTTGTGTGCAATGCATCACGCCATCGACCGATAACCAGTCCAAATATTTGCCAGTCCAACATCATATTTCTGAAGTTTTATCTCCAGAAGGTTTGGAAACTGAACTAAAACTATACGAGAAGGCGATCGCTACAGGAGAAGTGCAAATCTATGAACCTCAACTATCTAAGTTCGGCAAAATTGTATACGAAGAGGTACGAATTGCTCCCTACTGCCAAGATGAGCTATTAGTAATTGTCAGGGATATTACCGATCGTAAAGTAGCCGAAGAACTTCTAGTCAAGAGTGATACTCACCTTAAAACAGCCCAGCGCATCGGTAAGATAGGTAGTTGGGAATTTGATCTTCAAACAGGTAATGTGATTTGGTCAGAAGAGGTATTCCGCATTTTTGGGCGCGATCCTGCTATCGGCACGCCCACCTATGCCGAATTACAAAACACTCTGCATCCAGATGATTGGGAATATTTTGATCGAATTGTTCAGAATGCGATCGCTACGGCGCAATCCTATGATATTGAGTATCGTGTCTATTGGGCTGATGGCACATTGGTTGATGTCTTAGCGAGAGGTGAAATTATTTGCGATCTGGAAGGGAAACCAATCCAAATTGTCGGTACGGTGATGGACATAACCGATCGCAAAAAAAATGAACAGCAACTCCAAGATCTCAGCGATCGCCTAACTTTAGCCGTAAAGTCTGCGGCGATCGGT